>JANQNM010000032.1 GCA_028279625.1 Candidatus Nitrosopumilus sp.
GGTGAAACTGAAGATGATCAAATGAAATTGACATTATGGGGTGACGACATCAAAGCAGTAAATGTTGGAGATGTAGTTGTCATTACAAATGGATATACCAATGAATTCAAAGGAGAAGTTTCCTTAACAAAAGGTAAATTTGGTCAAATGGAAGTTAATCCTCAATAATTTCTTTTATTACTTTGATTATTTTTATAATCCACCAAGATCACAATCACACCAACTATTGAAACAGTAATTCCCAAAATTAACAAAATTGCTGAAATCATCAAAGGTAAAACCATATTCATTACAGGAGAATTTGGATTTGTTAACGCATCAGAATTTTCTGGATCTTCAGAGAACATTGCTATAATTATAACATCTTGTGAACCAATATTTTGAATTTCAAGATTCAATGTATCAGATTGTTTTATTTCTAACGCTTCAAATAAGATTGGTTCATCTTGTACAAACTCACCATAATCATCACCAAAAATATTTGAAATTTTTATCAACAATTCATCACCTGGTTGATAATCCATGATTTGGATTCCCCAAAGCAAAGGAATATCAGATTTCATAGTGCTGTATGAAACAAAAGTAGAATCTCCAGGCATGATTTGTATTTCATTTGAGATTTCATCAAACACTCCTTCAAACAATGTAGAAACCGAAAAATCATTTGGGCTAGAAATATTCGAAGGAACAGTAGACATTGCAATTGAAAGTGATGCGATAATCATCACCATTCCAGATATGGAAATTATTGCGCCTCTCTTTTTCATAACTAAATGAATTATTGAAACCCAAATAAGGTTAATGAAGAATCAAATGAAAAATTAGAATTATCTTCTTTTCTTTGCTGGTTTCTTTTTAGCTGCTGTCTTTCTTTTTGGTGCTGCTTTTCGTTTAGCTGCTGTCTTTTTTGCTGGTTTCTTTTTAGCTGCTGTCTTTTTTGCTGGTTTCTTTTTAGCAGATTTTCGTCTTTTTGTTAATAATTCTTGTAATTTTGAAGATGCCTTTTCTAGGGCTTTTTGAGCAGATGATTCAGATTTTATTCTTCTTTCTAATTCTTGGACAAATTTTTCTGCGGCTTTATGACTAGTAGTCATTGTTTCACGTAATGATGGTTTTGACTGGGATTGTTTTTGAATTTTACTTGTTATTTTTGATTTAATTTCAGAGTATTTGGCAACATCATCAGAAATCTTTTTTGCAGTTTTCTTTCTATTTTTAATTTCTTCAATTAGTTCTTGGACATGATCTTTAAATGAGCGTAATCTAGCCTCAGCATTTTGCTTTTCTTCAGGAGATTCAGCAAATTCAATCTCTTGTTCTGCCTGCTCGATGCCTTCTTTTTCTCTTTCTAGTCTTTCTTCGGCGGTTGAAACTAGTCGTTCAATGCTCTCTAATTGGGATGTTTTTTGTGTAAGAACAGTAGAAACATCTGAAACATCTTCTTTTTCTGACTCTATTTTTTTATCAATTGATGTTAAACCTGAGGATGAACGTCTTTCAGCAGAACGAACTTCTTTAAGTTGTTTTTCTGCTTTTTTTCTAAGTTTTGTAGCTTCTTGTTTTTTCTGACGTAGTTGAACTACTAGTTTTTCTAAGGATGCCAATGGTTGAATCAAAACAAAAGAGTCGGTTAAGTTGTTAGTATAATCAGGATTTGACTTACCAGTTAAGAAAATTAACTAATCTTGATCGCAAAAATTAGTTTTTTAAAAAATATTAGTTAAGAGAAATGATAAAGCATATGGATTTTCATCCAAAAGATTTGCCAGTTTCAAAAACATACGATCTCAAAGATGAAAAAGATGCATCTGATGCAGTTGAGGACATGGTCAAACTGGGATTCAAAGACAAGAAAGAAGGATTTAGAGTTCTAATGCCAAAAGAATCAAAAACTGCAAAAAGAATAGGATATACCGTTACAACTGGAGTGACATATGGGTTGAGACAAAAAAATGAAATTCGAGATGTGAGATATTGGACATATCATCATGATGATGAACATTATGCAATTGTACTGATCAGTAATACAGCATTAACAGAATTAGGTTTTTGATTTATCAAAAATTTTGTAAAGTTTAGTTCTATGGGCTAGGACTCCAGCCAGCAAAGTTCCAACTACTGCACCTCCAATAACATCCATTGGATAATGTTGTAAAACATAGAGTCTGCTAATTGAGATCATTATTGGATACAAAAACATCAGATATGCGCCTCGGGGAAATCTTTCAGATAATGCATATCCCAAAATTATTGCAAAAATCATTGATCTTGCAGCATGGCCAGACGGATATGATGCGTCATATCCACCCTCACAAAATAATGCAAAAGTGTCCTTACTCACGGGTACAGGGAATGGGGCTGCCTCATAGTCAAAATCAGGTCTATCACGGTCAATTCCACATTTGACATAACCAGTGACAAGGGTGGCTATAACAATTAGAATCATCAGAGTAATTCCGATTCTACGAGTTTTTGGAATAATCAATACAATTATTCCAAAACCTAACATCCACAATGCCTCTCCACTTTCAGTAATAGATTGCATTACAAGATCTAAAGTTGGATTGCCAACAATTTCTGAAAAAAAGAGAATTATGTTTTGATCAAAGCTTTCTGTAATATTGTAATACACCAATGCAGTAAGAATCAAAAACAGAATTGTAAGAAATACAAATGAACGGGACCTAATTTCAAAAATCCAATTTTGCAATTAATTTAACCTCGTAGATACATCTTTTAATTTTTTTATATTATTTTTTAACATACCCATATTCAACAGATATTTTTAAGAAATAATTCTGATCGGCTGAAAGAATTTAACCAAGTGGATAATAGAAAAATCGTGAAGTTTCTCACAGTGGACGACTTTGACCTTAAAGGTAAGACAGTTTATTTGAGAGTTGATCTGAATTGCCCAATTGATCCAGAAACAATGGAAATTTCAGGAACAAGAAGAATTGAAGAGGCAACAGAAACTCTCAAGGCTCTGTCAGATGCTAAAGTTGTAGTTGCATCACATCAGGGAAGAGTTGGAAATAAAGACTATACTGGATTGGACAAGCATGCCAAAGTTCTTGAAAAACTAATGAATAAGAAAGTAAAATATGTTGAAGATGTAATTGGAGAAGCTGCACAAAATGCAATTAAGAATTTAGAAGATGGAGAGATTTTACTTTTAGATAACTTGAGATTATGTGCTGAGGAAAATTACGAATTTACTCTAGAGAATGCAGCAAAGACAATCATGGTTTCCAGATTATCAAAGTTGTTTGATCTTTGTGTTTTAGATTGTTTTCCAAGTGCGCATAGAACACACCCATCAATAGTGGGTTTTCCTCAAATTTTGCCAGCCTGTGCAGGAAGAATTGTTGAAAAAGAAGTCAAAAATCTAGGTCAAATTATGACAGTTACCAAAGCACCACATGTCATAGTGCTTGGAGGCTCTAAAGTTCCAGATAGATTAGTGGCAATCAAAAAATTAATCGAGAATGGAAGAGCAGACCATGTTTTACTTACAGGATTGATTGCAAATGTCTTCATGAGAGCACAGGCAAGAATCAAATCACCACTTGGGATTAAAAGAGAAGAAGAAGTTGTCAGAAAAGCTCACACATTGATAGGAGAATATCCAGATGTTTTTGCAACTCCCGTTGACATTGCAATTGATAAAGATGGAGAAAGAGTGGAGATGGATGTAAGAGAAATGGGAAAAGGGGATAAAATTTATGATTTAGGACCAAAAACTGTCGAATATTATTCTAAATTGATTGCAGGTGCAGGTACTGTCTTTATCAGCGGACCTGCTGGATTTTTTGAAAAAGAGAATTTTAGTTTTGGAACAAAGGCTTTGTTAGAATCGGTTGCAAATTCAATGGCAACAACAATTGTTAGTGGAGGTCACTTGACATCAGTACTAAAGCAACAAGGACTAGCTGACAAAATTAACCATGTCAGTACTGCAGGTGGTGCATTAGTTCGATATCTCGCAGGAGAGAAGCTTCCAATGATAGAATCATTAGAAAACGCTGCAACACGAAATAAAGCTAAATAGTTTCTTTACATGAAGGGTTTGGACATACCCTATTTTCTGATGGAGCAAGATAGACATCATCATCACATGAATTACAATGAATTTTTTCTATAGATTCAAACAGTTTCAAATGAATTGTTGTAAAGTTTTGTGCAATGTTTCGTGCAAGACCAGAATCACAAATCTCGTTGATAGTAGGTTCTACATCATCAATAATCCATGATGGGTCAATATCCCCGTTTTCTTTTAGGATTTCAAAAATTGCATCATTTGTAAAAATCGTGTCAGGATCATTAAATTTTTCAAAAATTATTTTTCTGATTTGTAATGCGATAGGGGCCTTAGGAGTAAAATTACTCATGCTAGTACAGATTAGCTGCCTCTTCTTTTAGTTTATCAACATCTTCAGAATCTTTCAAATGATCGGCAAGATACGTATACAATGCGCCTTTGAGCACTTTGAGAGACAAAAGAGCACATTTTATGCGTACTGCCTGAAGATGCTCTAATCCTAATTCGCTTAAAACATCATCTTTTGCAATTTTTTGAACCTCATCAAGACTCTTGCCTTTTGTAATTTCAGTCAAAACAGAAGAGCATGCCATACAAATTGCACATCCTTTTCCATGAAATTTGATATCAGTTACTTTTTTGTCATCAATTTTCATATCAATGTCGATGCTATCACCACATAATGGATTGGCATCATGAAAAGTTACATCATGATCTTTAATTTCACCATAGTTAACAGGATTTCTTGAATAATCAATTATCATTTCGTGATAAATGTCTGCATTACCACTCATAGCTTGAATACCTCTGCTACCTTATTTAAGGAATTGACTAAGACATCAACGTCTTCTTTAGTGTTGTAAATGTAGAAACTTGCTCTGGATGTTGCTGCAACATCTAGCCTCTCCATTAATACTTGTGCACAATGATGGCCAGAACGAACTGCAATTCCTTCTTCATCAATTATTTGTGCAACATCATGTGGATGAACATCTGCAAAGTTAAATGAAATTACTCCACCACGTTTTGAGATATCCTTTGTACCATAGATGTGCAATCCTTTTACTTTAGATAATTTTTCTATTGCATATTTTGTTAATTCAATTTCATGTTCTCGAATATTCTCCATTCCAATTTTTGACAAATAATCAATTGCTGCACCAAAACCAATAACATCGGCAATGTTTGGAGTTCCAGCCTCAAACTTGTATGGTAAATCATTCCAAGTTGTTTCATATTTGTGAACCTCTCTAATCATGTCTCCACCACCATGAAATGGACTCATAGTTTCAAGAATAGATTTTCTAACCCAAAGAACACCAATGCCAGTTGGTCCTAGCATTTTGTGTCCAGAGAAAGCAAAAAAGTCACATCCTAGTTTTTCAACATCAACTTTCATGTGAGGTACTGCCTGAGCACCATCAATTAGAGTAAGAACATCAGCTGCTTTGCATTTTTCAACTATTTTTTCAGCATCAGTAATTGTTCCCAAGACATTAGACATTAAGCTAAAGGCGACTAGTTTGACTTTTCCTGTTGCAAGGAATTTGTCTAGATCGTCAAGGATTAATTCTCCATTATCATCCATTCTGATGTACTCAATTTTGGCACCTTTTTCTTGAGTTAGTAATTGCCAAGGAACAATATTGCTGTGATGTTCGTATTCTGTTGTAATGATTATATCGCCTTCTTTGATATGAGGTCGTCCCCATGCATAAGCTACAAGATTGATGGCTTCTGTAGTTCCTCTAACAAAGATTATTTCTTGACGGTCTTTGATATTAACAAAGTTTGCAATTTTATCTCGGGTTGCCTCATAAGCTGCAGTAGATTCTTCAGCCAGAGCATAAACTGCTCTGTGAGTGTTTGCATTGTAATTTCTGTAATAATCGTTAATTGCATCAATTACTTGATTTGGTTTTTGTGTTGTTGATGCATTATCAAGATAAACGAGTCGTTTGTTATCTCTAACGGTTCTTTGAAGAATGGGAAAATCTTTTCTTAAATTTTCAAATGATGATTGTGTACTTTGCAAATCTAATTTCTCCTGTTAACGATACTTATAATGTTGTTCTATTTCAGCGTCTTCATTGTATCGGGTCTCTTCAACCTCAACAAACTTTGCTAATTCTTCATCAGTGTTAATTGATAGATCACGTTCATCCCATTTTGATTCAATAAGATAAGCAATCCAGGCACGGACTTGGAATGACATCTTTCTTGAGAGAGGTTCAAGAAATCCTTCTACAATAGTTCTTTCAGCTTCTGCTTTGCTTAGACATCTTGATTGTAAATAGAAGATTTGTTCTTCGTCAACTTGTGCAACAGATGCAGAGTGAGTTGCCTTTACATCATTTGTTAGAATTTCAAGTCCCGGAATTGAATCAGATTTGGCGTTTTTATTGAGTAAAATAGAGCGGCCTGACAAAAAGGAATTTGATTTTGCAGCATTCTCTTTGATTCTAATCATTCCTTTGAAGATTGATTTTGATCTATCTTTAAGGATAGATTTTTCCACTATTCTTCCTTCAGTTGCACGATTTTCATGATTCATGTTTGTTTGAATATCAAAATGCTGATCATTGTTTCCAAATACAACTTCTGCTTCATTAGATGAAGCACCAGTTCCATTAAGATAATAGTCAATTTTGTATCTTGATAAAACTGAACCAAATAAACCAGAATACCAGTTTACCTTTGAATCTTGTGCCATGTCGATTCTTCTAGTAGAGAAATTAACAGAGCTTTGATCCATCATTTGTAAAGTTGTAAAATCTAGTTGTGCATTAGCAGCAACATTTGCATTTAGTAATTCAAGATAAGCTTGTTGAGTTTCAGCCTTTGGAGAATACAACTCTTGAACAATAGAAGCTTTGCTACTTTCATCAGCAAACACTACATTTCTAGAAATTATAGAAATGCCATCTTCAGATAGACAAGATAAGAAGTGAATTGGTTTGTCTAAGATGAAATTTTTTGGAATATGTATTAACACACCAGAATTAAATGCTGCATTATTCAAGGCAGTAAACTTGTCATCATTTGAGTTTGATGCCTCTAGTGCTTTTTTGACAAGTTCAGGATTATTTTTGATTGCATCAGAGATTGATGAAACTACAAGTCCTTTTGATTTTAATTCTTCAGGAAGGTTGACTTTGTGGATATTAGTTCCAATTTGAACAATACAAATTTCATTTTCTAATTCACTCAATCTCTTTTTAAGAAATTCAGGAATTGTTTCTTGTGTTGAAGAAGAGATTGAGATTTTCTCAGGATTGAGTCTTTTAGCATCGGTGTATTTGTTGTATAATGGAGACATTTCAATTGGTAGAGTAGAATAAATTGAAAGAGAACTTTTTCTATAATCTTTTAACCAGTCTGGCTCATTTCTAGATGAAGATATTTCATTGATGTGAGATTCATCAATTTGAGATAGTGTTTCTTGAGACATTGTACCACATCTTATAGGATTATCCTACAGAATCATCCATCTCTAGTTTGATGAGTCTGTTTAATTCAACAGCATATTCCATTGGTAATTCTTTAGTAAATGGTTCCATGAATCCATTTACAATCAAGGATAATGCTTCTTCTTCTGAAAATCCTCTACTCATAAGATAGAAGATTTGATCATCACCAATTTTACCTACTGTTGCTTCATGAGTAATTGTTGCATCTTCCTGATTGATTTCCATGTAAGGATAGGTGTCAGTCTTTGATGTATCGTCTAGTAGTAATGCATCACATCTAATAGTTGATTTTACATTTGTTGCACCTTTTGCAACATTAAGTAAGCCTCTGTAAGTGGCACGGCCATCTAGTCTGCTAACTGATTTGGAGGTAACCTTGGATGTTGTATTTGGAGCAAGGTGAACCATTTTAGCACCTGTATCTTGGTGTTGGCCCTTTCCTGCAAATGCAATAGAGAGTGTTTCACCATATGCGCGTTCACCCATAAGATAAACTCCAGGATACTTCATTGTGATTTTACTGCCAATGTTTCCATCAATCCATTCAACTGTTGCACCTTCATATGCATAAGCACGTTTTGTTACAAGATTGTAAACATCGTTACTCCAGTTTTGGATTGTTGTATATCTTAGGTGTGCGTCTTTGTGTGCAACTAATTCTACAACAGCAGAGTGAAGAGATTCTGAGGAGTAAACTGGTGCAGTACAACCTTCGATATAATGTACATCTGCACCTTCATCTACGATAATCAGTGTTCTTTCGAACTGACCAATGTTTTCTGCATTAATTCTAAAGTATGCTTGCAATGGCATGTCAACTTTTACACCAGGTGGAACATAGATGAAAGAACCGCCACTCCATACTGCACTGTTTAATGCTGCAAATTTGTTATCTTCGGGTGGAATTATTTTACCGAAATATTTCTTGAAAATTTCTGGTTGTTCTTTAAGAGCTGAATCAGTATCCAAAAAGAGAACACCTTGTTTTGCCAAGTCTTCTCTTAGATTGTGATAAACAACTTCAGATTCGTATTGTGCACCAACACCTGCTAAGAATTTCTTTTCAGCTTCTGGAATTCCTAATTTATCAAAAGTGTTTTTGACATCTTCAGGAACATCATCCCAATTCTTTTCTGTTTTTTCAGATGCTTTTGCATAATAGTAAATATTTTGAAAATCAATAACACTAAGATCTCCACCCCAAGTTGGCATTGGTTTTTTCATGAAAATCTCAAATGAACGTAATCTAAAATCAAGCATCCATTGTGGTTCATCTTTCATTTTGCTGATGCCAATAACAGTCTCCTTAGTCAGACCTTTCTTGCTAAGATGGACATACATCTCGGTAGAGTCTTTAAAATCATACTTTGAATAATCCATGTCAAGATTTTCAGTAGCCATGAGAAAAATAACTCCGTTATATTATAAATACATGAGGAAAAATAGGCGGAGCTAAATAGGAATAGCTAAATTCTTTCTTCTTCCATGATTTAGAAGGATTTTCAAAGTGTTAGAAATTAATCAAATCAGGCAACAGTAAGAGTATTTTTCATTGCATCAAATGCACCGGCTACTGTATGAACTTCTGCTACGGTATTTTTTACATTGAATTTTTTCAATTCATCAGAAGTAAATGGACCAATAGATACTACAGGTAATTTTTGAAGTGAATCCAATAATGATGATTTGTCATAGTCTTTAGTCATTATTTCAAAAAATCCTCTCACTGAAGATGCACTGGTAAAAACTACGCCATCAATCTTGTTTTGTGAGAATAGTTCTCTGAATTCATTCCATTGACTAGTATCTCTAAAAGCACAAACATCATACAAGTGAATTTCCAAAACATCAATTCCAATTTTACTTAGTAATTCTTTGAGAAATGGAGTAGAAGCGCCACTACGTGGAACAATTACTTTTTTCCCAACAGCACTAAGTTTTGTAAATTCCTCACCTACTCCAACAGATGAAAAAGTGCTTTCAGGTTGATGATTTACTTTGATTCCTTCATTTTCAAGTGCAATAGTTGTTTTAGGACCAACAGACATTACCATAGTATTTGCAATTGCAAGTTGTAATTTTTCTAATTTTCCAGATTGTCTTGCAGTATCAAATAGTAATTTTACAGCTTTAGAACTCATAAAGACAGAGTAATCAGGATCGTACGTATTTACGGAATCTAGAAATTCATCAACAATTTTTTCACCTTTGCTGACAAGTTCGATTGTAGGTAATGGAATTGGAGTTGCATTGTTTTGTTCTGCAAGAGAGATAAATTCGGCTGCATCATCTTTTGAGCGGGTGATTGCTATTGTTTTACCTTCAAGCATTATTTCCACCCAATTGTTTCAGATAAATCAACAACATTTCCAATAATGATGTTAGTAGGAGGAGTTATTTTATTTTCTTTAACTTTTTTTGCGATATTTGATACTGTACCCTTGATCATCTTTTGTTTAGGAGTTGTTCCATTTTGAATAACTGCAACTGGAGTTTTTTTGTCCATTCCTCCTGCAACAAGTTGTTTGCAAATAACATCAATTCGTGAGAGCCCCATCATTATAACAATAGTATCTACGGATTTTGCAAGTCTTTTCCATTTTACAACTTCATTTTTCTTTTCAGGATCTTCATGTCCTGTGACAAAAACTACTGATGAGGCATGCTTTCTATGAGTTAGGGGAATTCCTGCATATGTGGCAGAACCAATTCCAGAAGTAATTCCTGGAATAATTTCATATTTTACTTTGTTTTCTTTTAGAAACTCTGCTTCTTCTCCTCCTCTTCCGAAGATAATTGGGTCACCGCCTTTCAGTCTAACAACATTTTTCTTAGATTTTGCATATTTTACCATCAAATCATTTGTGGTGTTTTGATGTGTGGTGTCGTCACCAACTGCGCGTCCTACATAGATTTTTTCTGCAGATTTTGGAATCATGGAGATTATTTTTTTGCTAACTAATCTATCATACAATACAACATCTGCTTTCTGGAGAAGTTCAACTGCTCTTAATGTGATTAATTTACTATCTCCAGGTCCTGCTCCAACAAGATACACTTTTCCTGTCATGCCTTATTCCATTCCTCCACTTTTTCTCTCCAATTTAATGCAAGATCATTTACTCCCTTCTTGCGAAGTTCTTCTCCTGCAATTCTTCCAAGGGATTTTGGATCATTTTTGTCTCCTGTTTTAGTTACCTGAAGGAATTGTTTTCCATCTACAGAAAATGCAATAACGGTAAGAGACATTTCTGGTCCATTTGATTTTGCATATGCCCCAACTGGGAAACGACACCCTGAATCAACAAATTCAGATAAAGCTCGTTCAGCTTCAATTTCCAAACGTGAATCAGTATCTTCAATTGATTTTAGCATAGAAATTGTCTGAGAATCATCCTTTCTAGCAACAATTGCTATTGCTCCCTGTCCCGGGGAAGGGGAAAAATCATCAGTGGAGAGAGTAGAATACTTTACATCAACACCTAATCGAGAAATTCCAGCTTGTGCAAGAACAATTGCATCATAATCATCACCGGATGTTTTTTTGATTCGAGTTTCAATATTTCCTCTAATTGGTTTTACTTTGAGATCAGGTCTTTTTCTTGAAATTTGAACAGCTCTACGTAAGGAGCTTGTTCCAATAATAGAGCCCTCTTTAATAGAATCAAGAGTAGAACCATCTTTGGAGATAAACACGTCATTTACTACTTCACGTTTTGGAATACATGCTAAAGTTAGATTTTCATCAAGTTGTGATGGAACGTCTTTAAGACTATGTACTGCAAAATCTATTTCATTTAGAGCAACAGCTCTATCAATCTCTTTTTCAAAGATTCCTTTTTGATCAATTGTAAAGAGAGGTCTGTTATCAGTATCACCTTTTGTTGTTATGGGTTTAATTTCATATTCACAATTCGGATTTATTTTTTTTAATTCAGAAATTACCCAGTTTGTCTGAGCAACAGATAGTTGGCTGCCTCGTGCTCCTACTATGTACTTCAATTCTTCACCGATTTGAGAGCAGCATCATATGCATCAAGAGTTTTGTTCAAATCATTTTCAGTATGAGCATCAGAGAGAAAAACAACTTCAAACTGTGACGGTGCAATGAAAATTCCTTTTTTGAGTAGTGTTCTGAACATTTTCTGGAATTTTTTTGCATCTGCTTTTTTAGATGTCTCATAATTGGTTACAGGTTTTTTTGAGAAGAAAATTTGGAACATTGATGCTGTAAAGTTGATTTGATGAGGAATTCCCATGTCTGTGGCCATATCATCTAATGCAGTAGAGAATAACAGGTTGTATTTTTCTAGTTTTGAGTAGAGTTTGTTTCTGAGTTTGTTTAGTGTCTTTATGGAACTTATGGCAGCACTAACAGCCACAGGATTACCTGCAAATGTACTTGCTTGGTATACTTTGCCGCCAGGAGAGAGCAAATCCATGATATCTTTTCGTCCGCCTACAGCTGCAATTGCAAATCCATTGCTGAGTGCTTTTGCCATTGTAGTGATATCAGGTTTTATTCCAAAATATTCTTGAGCTCCACCAGGTGCAACTCTAAAACCAGTAACTACTTCATCAAAGATTAATGGAATGTTGTTTTCTTTTGTAATTTTTCTCAAATCAGACAAGAAGTTTTTTTCAGGTAAAATTAATCCCATATTTGCAAGAATTGGTTCAACTATAACACCTGCAATGTCTTTATTTTTCTTTATTGTTTTTTGGAGATCATCAATGTTGTTGTATTGTACCACCAGAGTATTTTTTGACACTTCATCTAATCCACCATCAGAAACAGAAATTCCGTTGTGTGCAGAACCTGAACCAGCTTTTACCAATACAGAATCATGTGCGCCATGATAACACCCTTCAAATTTAATGATCTTTTTCTTTTTGGTGTATCCTCTTGCAAGTCTGATTGCAGTCATTGTTGCCTCTCCACCAGTATTGACTAGTCTTACTTTGTCAATTGATGGGAAATTTTTTGCAATGAGTTTTGATAGTTCAATTTCAGCTTCAGTAGGTGTGCAGTATAGTGTTCCTTTTGCAAGTTGTGTGGCAACTGCTTGAATGATCTCTTTTCTTCTATGTCCTAAAAGTAAGGCACCATAGCCATTACAGAAATCAATGTATCTTTTGTTTTCAGCATCCCAAATGTATGCCCCATTTGCTTTTTTTGTAAAGAATGGATATGGCTCAAAATACCTTACAGGGCTATTTACTCCTGATGGAATTACCTTCTTAGCTGCAGAGAATAATTTAGAATTTGTCATTATCCTAGTCTAAATGAGGTCATTATTATTCGTAAAAGGCCATTTTTTAACCAAATTTTAGGCACAAATTAAGAATAAAGATATTCTTCAGATTTTTCTTGTTTGCACCAGCAGTTTGGACTGCATTCTGATTTTTTATTATCAGACATTGTTTTCTCCTGTATGTTTCTCCCTATCATTGCACAGATGACTAGCCTGGGTGGACTCTCTTACAACTTGTTTGATTATATCTGCTACTTCTTTTGACAATAAGATTTTGGAGAATGTATAATTGTCATGCTCAAGGAAGTTAGTAGCATTCATCAGTTATAGTAACATAGAATTTGATAAAACAAAATTGCAAATATTTTCTGTAATAAACTAAAATTTCATAATCTATATAGAAATTTTATTTCATCTAAGTTTATTGCAGATATCATCACAGTAAGGACAAAACAAAACATCATCGGCAAATTTCCCACGTCGTAAAACTTCAGCTTCATTGTTACCACATTTTTGACATTTTATTTTCTGCATGAATATCATAAATGTAATTTAGATCTAAAAAAAGATCCTAAAGGATTTACGAATATTATGTAAAATAACATAATTTACATAAAATCATAATTGAAAACTATATTGTTTTTCACATTCACAAAATCTTGGTAATGTTTTTTGTTCGCATTGATTGCAAATTTCTTGTAATATGAAATTACAATTAGAACACTTTACATGGTTTTTTAAATTAGAACCGCATTTTCTGCAACTTTCATCAGGCATTAGCGTATAATGGATCCTTTAATCTCAGATCAAAATCTCTTAGAATAAATAGGATTTTTTTTGCTAGATACTGAGGTATTACATCTAAATCACATACTGCAAGAATTATTCCTTCAGAATATGGAAAAATTAATTCCAAAAGTGTTTCTCTTTGAAGAGTAATGAAATTTAGCGGTCCTACAAGATCATCGAATTCTTTAGAAAGGGAAGTTTGTAAGGTTCGTTGCATGTAAAACATTTCAATTTCTTGCTTGGTCATTTTTGTAATAATTCTATCATTGCGAAATTGGAATTCTATTGCCTTACCATTCTTGTTTAGGGATGAAACAAAAAAAATGCGTTCATTTGAAGCCAAAATGTCTTTACACAGGCGTGAAATTGCTAAATTTCGCTCAAGATTAGATGACATCATCAGTTTTCATGTGTAGAACTGAGACTAAAGTGGATGGCATGTAGATTTGATAAAACTCTGTAATCTATGTAGGATTTAGAATCTCTATAATTCATGTTTTCTTTGTAGTTCAAATTTTTTCCTAAACAAGAATGCAACAATAGTGGTTCCAACAAATGGAGCAGTCCAATAAAGCCAAAGATTTTCTAAGACGCCAGACAAGAGAGCAGGTGCCAAAGCCCTTGCAGGATTCATGGAAGCTCCTGAGATAAATGCTAGAAAGAAGATATCCAATCCAACAATACCTCCTATTGCAATACCACTAAATCCTTTCAATCCTTTTGTATAGACTACAGTAAAAATTACTGCCATAAGTAATGCAGACGCCAAAACTTCTACAGGGAATATCAATAATAGCGAAAAATCATAGTTTGGAGCATTTGCACCAAGATCAGCTTCTTTTCCAATTACAGTCATTACAAATAACGAACCTAAAATTGCACCAATAATTTCTGCAGCAAAATACCAAATGATTTGAATTTTTGAAATATGCCCTGTAATGTAATAACCAATTGTTACTGCAGGATTGAAATGAGCAAGAGAAATTTTTCCAAATGAATACACACCAATAATCAATGCAATAAAGGGGGCAACTGCTGCAAACCAAATTCCATATGGACCTCCGATTTGCACATCGTATACAATAGAGCCTGTCGCAAAGATTACAAGAATAAAAGTACCAATTAGTTCAACTAAGAAAATCTGAAGATTAGAATATGTCATCACTATTCCTCTATTTTTTTTACTAGATTCAAAACTTCATTTTTTATTTGATCACGGATTTTTCTAATCTCATCAAGGTCTTTGCCTTTAGGATCAGAAATATTCCAATCAACTACATCTTTTACAAATAATGCAGGACATGATTCTTTATCCATGCAGCCCATGTTGACAGTAACAGATTCTGAGATCATTTCATTTGTGAGTTCTTTTGGTTTTTGATTTGTGATATCAATGCCGATTTCCTCCATTACCTTGACAACATATGGATTAAGTTCAGATTTTGGTTGAGTGCCGGCACTTGTAACATTCAATTTGGGCGCATATTTTCGCAAAAACCCTTCAGCCATTTGACTTCGTCCTGCATTTTCTACACAAACAAAAAGAATTTTTTTCATATCTCAAAAAATCATTTATTTTATTGCCTTTATTACAAGACTAGAGATTTTTCTCCCATCAATTTGCTCGCCTTCCATATAAGAACGTTCTTCTAATATTTCGATATTTTCAAATCCTGCTTGTTTAATACATGACAGATAGTTTTCTTTTGTCAGTGCACCATCAATGCATTCACACCATTGTTCTGAATTGATTTTTTCTTGAGGTAATTCTGCATCAGTGATTAAATCAGAGATTACCATTCTTCCATTTTTTCTTAAAATTCGAAAAACTTCTTTGAATACATTAGTTTTATTTGTTGTAAGATTGATAACGCAGTTACTAATTACAGCATCAACAGAATCATGATTTAATGGAATATTTTCTTCAATATCTCCTTTTTTGAATTCTACATTAGAATAATTTCCATTTAATGCATTTTCTCTAGCTTTTTCTAACATTTTATCTGTCATGTCAATGCCAATTGCTTTACCAGAGTTCAATACTTTTTTTGCTGCCAAAAAAATATCAATTCCAGCTCCAGAACCCAAGTCGACTACAATTTCTCCTTCTTTTAGATTTGCGTGATTAATTGGAGCTCCACATCCAACACCTAAAATTGATTCTTGGGGAATAGATTCAATATCTTTTTGATTATATCCTATCAATTTTGTTGCATCAATTGGGGAATCACCACTTTGACATTCACCAGGCATACAACAACAATCAGTATTTCCAGATACTGCTATCTCAGAATATCTTTTCTTAATATCGTCTTTAATTGAATTTTCCATATCATGGTTTACTAAGTAAACTATTAAAGTTGTAAGTACAAAGCATTGCAGTAAGTGTAATCATGGAAACTAAAGGAAAAAAACTGTCTATTATTAAAAATCAATGTGAATTTACAGGATATGATGCATCAGAATTATTGAAAGAGACTTCAACCATCAGAGATCTTATTACAAAAAGAGCAACGCTTGAAATTTTATTTCCATTGTGTTGTACAGCCGAACCAGTTAGACACAAACAATTCAAAGAATCACTAAAGGGGATAAGCAGTAAGACATTGTCTACTAGGCTATCCGAACTTGTTTCTGAAGGAATATTGGAAAGACGAACATTTGCAGAGGTTCCTCCACGTGTAGAATACAAGTTAACAAACAAAGGACAAGAACTAATTGAATCGATTACTAATTTACTAGAATGGATGAGAAAATGGTCAAAGAAATGATTGTTAATAATTTAATTAATTCATTAAAATTTTTCTGGTCTTAATACGCCAACATCACTAACATAAAGGACAATTGCATAGTTTGCAAACAAAGTTCTTGAGATTTCCTCAACAACGTCTTGTAGTTTTTCTTCTCTCATAATCACTTCAATTTTGACATTCTTTTCATTTTTGAATCCTTGACCTCTTAATCCTCGTGCACCATTTCCATCAACTTCATAAGTTGTATATCCAGTGATTTCATGTTTTTTTAGAATCTCAATAACATTTTCTTGTGTTAAGATCTCACATGTTATTGTAAGCAGTTTAACGTTATACAGTTTCACAAGAATCCCTCAGTAATGTAATTGAATAAGTCTATCGTCCCTTCTCCAGTATGAACAAGGGTAGATAT
Organism: Candidatus Nitrosopumilus sp.; assembly: GCA_028279625.1. Classification (GTDB taxonomy): domain Archaea; phylum Thermoproteota; class Nitrososphaeria; order Nitrososphaerales; family Nitrosopumilaceae; genus Nitrosopumilus. Next base: position 16,722 of record JANQNM010000032.1, read on the forward strand.
TGAAAACAAGATAGGTAATGTGACAATGATATTGAATGGAAATGTTATTCCCAAGGCAGATGTTATGTACAGACTTGGTTTAGCCTGAGGAATTGCGTGACGCAAAACTGCAGGAGCCGCAATAAATGAGGCACTGGCCATAAGTAATCCAAACATGACTGCACCTCCTATACTCAATCCCAATGCAGTTGAAACTAGTACACCAATTGTGCCATTGAATAACGGTATGATTATGGCAAATGCAGTAAGAAAAACGCCTACTTTTTTGATATCATCAAGTCGTTGACCTGCAATAATGCCCATTTCAATCATGAAGATGACTATTGCGCCAGTAAACATATCATCAAAAACAATCTTGATTGGTTCGAAACCTTCCTCACCAATAATATAACCAATCACAATACTGCCAAGAAGAATAACAATTGCTTTACCAGTAATTGATTCATGCAGAACTTTAGAAAGTTTTGTTTTTGTTTGGTTTAATCCAATCTCGATATCAGTAGAATCATCACCTGTAAAAGATTGTTTTTTTGCTTTGATTTGCTTTGATACTGCCATATTTGTCATAAATATTGCCAAAATGAATGCAAGAGGTTCTAGTACTGCAAGAATTGCTGCGATATATCCTTCAGAAGTGACTCCTTGATTTTTCAAAAATGATAAACCTACAGAAAAGTGCACTGCGCCTACTGCACCATAAGTTGATGCAAGTGCATAAGAATCAAAGAGATTGAATTTCCCCAATCTTCTAAGAATTTGGTAATGATTTAGTGTAAACAACAAGGAAAGGCCAATTGCAACAAACATCGGAATTAACATGTTTTCAAATCCAGTGTTTCTCATCTCTATTCCTCCATGCAAACCAATTGCAGCTAGAAGATAGATTGGAAGGAATTCTGAAATTGCTTCAGGAATTTTCAAATCAGATTTAATTCGGGCTGCAATAATTCCAAACAAGAAAAATAGAATTATCGGAGTTAAGAGATTAGACTGTATTAGTTGTAAAATGTCCATTTGAATATTTCAGCAAATTTTTGCTTGAATAAAAACCAAGATAATTTACTATTGATTTTTTGTATGTGAGGCTATTCTTGCTTCACTAGGCCTGTGCTTTCCAGTTACGATATAGTTTATTGCATCACTCATAAACACAGCATGATCACCAATTCTCTCAAGGTATCTTAGCAGTAAGGCTTCAGCTAGAGCACATTTTGTATTGTCTGATTCAATGAGTTTGGGCAATCTGTCTTTGTAGATTTGATCAATGACTTTTTCATCTTCACGGATTTTGGTTGCTTTTCTAACATCAAGTTCAGCAAAGGAGAGAACTGCTTCTTTGATCATGTGTTTTACTTTTTTTGTTGATTCAACCAGAGATGCATTTGTGCATTCGGATACATCACCAAACAAATCACGAACTTGTGTGATATCGTAAGCATATCTACCAAATCTTGAAAATGCATAAGAAATTTCAGTAGAAGAACGAATCAGTCTAAAGTCATCTGCTACAGGTTGGAATTTTAATAACATGTCAAATGTCAAATCTTCTACTTCAAAGTATTTTGAGCGAATAGAATCAGATAATTTCAAAACTTTTTCCATAGTGTTTGTTCCGTCAATATAGGAATCGATTGCCAATGAAATTGATTCAATAACCATATCTCCCATCTCGGCCATAATGTAGGAGAGTTTTTGCAAATAGGGGTCGATTAATCTAGTCATTATCCAAACTGACCTTGAACATATTTTGCAGTTAATTCATTTTTAGGATCTGTAAAGAGTTTCTTTGTTTCTCTAAATTCAATCAAATCACCAAGATACATGAATCCAGTATAATCTGAAACTCTGACTGCTTGCTGCATGTTATGTGTTACAATAATGATGGTGTATTCTTTTTTTAATTCTGTAATGGTTTCTTCAATTTTTTGTGTAGCAATAGGATCAAGGGCAGATGCAGGCTCATCCATTAGTAAAACTTCAGGCTGAATTGCAAGAGCTCTTGCAATACAGAGACGTTGTTGTTGACCTCCAGATAATTCAATTGCAGATTTTTTCAAATCATTTTTTACTTCATCCCAGAGATACGCCATCTTCAAAGAGTCTTCAACAATTTCATTTAGGATTTTTTTATCTCTGACACCATTTAATTTCAAACCTGCAGTAACGTTGTCATAGATGGACATTGTTGGGAAAGGGTTTGGTTTTTGGAAAACCATTCCAACTTTTCTTCTGTGATAAATTGGGTCAATAGATTTGTCATAAAGATCAATATCATCAATCATTACTTTTCCTTTGACAGTTGCATTTTTTGTCATGTCATGCATTCTATTCAAACATCTTAGGAAGGTTGTTTTTCCGCATCCTGAAGGACCAATTAAAGCAGTTACAGATTTATCCTTGAATTTCATTGTTATGTCTTTGACAGCTTCAATTCCATCATAACTAATGGTTACATTTTCTGCAATCATCTTGTATTTTTCAGAATCAATTGTAGGAGTTGGAGTGGAAGTTACCTGTGTTTCAATATCTGCAGGTTTTGTAGTCAATGCTGTCAATTTTTAGCACCAACTCCTTTCTTAATTAATTGTCCGAAAAGGCCTTTCTTGTTCTTCCTATTTGCAAAGAAGTATCGAACACCTAGATTGATCGCAAGAATAATGATAATCAAAACAAGAGCAGAACCCCAACCTTGCAATTGAGCACTATCATATGGAAGCAACGACAGTCTCCAAATTCTAAGAGGTAGTGCATCCATTGGTACGTCCATACTGCTAAAGAATTGACTGCTACCAAGAATTGTCATGATAAGAGGAGCAGTTTCACCACCAATTCTTGAAACAGAAAGTAAAATACCAGTAATCATTCCATTTTTTGCAGCTGAAATTACAATTCTAAATGTGATAACCCATTTTTTGAGACCCAATGCAGTTCCCGCTTCACGATAAGTAACAGGAACCATCTTGAGTGATTCTTCTGTAGTTCTTGCAACAATTGGGAACATGATTAAAGACAATGCAAAAGCTCCTGCCCAAACTGAAAAGTGACCTAAAATCAATACAATCATCAAAAATGCAAAGATTCCAAGAACAATTGATGGGAATTCCATAAAGACATCATTAAAGAATCGAATAGAACGTGCAAGTCTATTATCACCATATTCAGACAAGTAAATTCCTGACATTACACCTATCGGGACTCCAATCAAGCTGGACAGTCCAATAATTATGAGAGTACCTTGAATTGCAGGGCCAATTCCTCCTTCTCCAGAACCAATGGCTCCAGGTGTTTCAGTTAAGAACTCGTAACTAATTGCTGCAGCACCATTTTTGAAAACTTCAACCAAAATACTTCCAAGAGGAATTATAGCAATAATCACACAAGCAAAAACTATGATTCTAACCACTTTGTCTACAACTAGTCGTTTCTCAACATTTTGTTTGAATAATGCCCTATACTCTTGACGTCTTTCTTGTTTTGTGGTCAATTGTTAATTGCACCCTCCTTAACTTTGAGCATCCTAGTGACCAGAATATGAGCTACAATATTGATTGCAATAGCTATTAACAGTAAAACCAATGCAACACCTATCAATGCTGGCAGATGAAGTGATGCCGGAGACGCTTCAACAAACTCGTTTGCAATAATACTTGACATTGTTTGACTCGGTTTGAATAATGATGAAGGAATTGCTGCAATGCCTGTTGCATTTCCAATAAGCATAGTTACTGCCATTGTTTCACCAACTGCACGACCAAGTCCAAGAATAGATGCACCAATTAATCCAGTTTTAGAATAGGGAAAAACTGCAAGTTTGAACATCTCCCATTTTGTTGCACCCAACATGTATGCTGCTTCTTTTTGTTGTTGAGGAACTGCTTTCATAACTTCTCTTGAAACTGCTGAAACTGTTGGGATAATCATTATAGCTAAAATTACACTTGCAGTGAGAATGTCAAGACCAAATGGAGTTCCAGAAAATAACCAAATAGAATCTCCAAATGCATCATGAAGTGGTTTTTCAATCCAATCTTTGAAATAAATTCTAAAAACAAAAAGTCCCCATAGTCCGTAAATTACACTTGGGACTGCAGCTAAAAGTTCAACAAGAAAACCTAACGGTCCTCCAATTTTTGCAGGAGCATCAGAAATAAACATTGCAATTCCAATACTTAGTGGAACACCAATCAACATTGCAAGTGCTGCTGTCACTAGAGTTCCAAATATGTATGGTAATACACCAAAAGATTCTCGTCCTTCTACAGCATTCCAATCAGTTTTTGTGATGAAGGATAATCCATCTTCCTCCCAAATTGGATAAGATTCTGAAAATAATTGAAAAACTAACAAAGCTACCATTACAAGAACATAGACCCCAGCTACAGTTGCCCCAATCTTGAAGATTTTATCAGAGATTGGACGTCTGCTTGGCTTTTCAGGCTTTAATCGAGGCCTTGACATGATTTTTGGGCGTGAAAATGGAGTTATCTAACATGTGATCATATTTTATGAGAAGTTCATAGATCTATATAGATAATTTACAAAATTGTAAATAAGAAAATTTTCTAATGGAAATTAATTGGAAACATTAGAAAGCTCAAAGCAGACACGAAGAATGCAGCTTAGTGGTGGTTCTACATACATTATTTCTCTTCCAAAAAACTGGATTGAAGAATTAAAGATCAAAGTAGGAGAAAATGTAACAATTATCAAAAATTCTAACAAATCATTAACACTTGTACCTCATGAAAAAGATCAGCAAACAGACAAGAGTATTGCGATCATTCCTTCTAGTCAAAAGGATTCAGGAGAATCTATTAAAAGAAAAATTATTGCAGCATACCTTGCAGGATACAAAACAATCAAAATCAAAACAAAGGGAATGAGAATTCCTTCAGAGCATTCAAGAAGCATTAGAGAATTAGTCAGATCTACAATGATTGGAACAGAGATTGTCGAATCAAGTTCTGAAACAATGATTATTCAAATTCTAACTAGATTGCCAGAGTTATCATTTGATACCGCACTCAAGAGAATGTATCTGATGGCAAATAATATGGTAGTCGAATCAATTGAATCACTTGAAGAGGTAGATGTTACTCATGCCGATGAAGTAGTGAATATGGATGATGAGGTAGATAGGTTTGGTTTGTATATGAGACGTAATTTGGTGTTAGCAGTTGGCAATGAAAGTGTCTTACAAGATATGGGATTAAGAAAGCCTTCTGACTGTTTGGGATATAGGGCAATAGTATCTAGAATTGAAAGGATTGCAGACCATGCAAGTCTTATTGCTAAAAGAACAAAATTTGTTGAAGATAAAATTGATTCAAAAATTCTTCTAAAAATAAAAAAATTATCTGAAAAATCACTTGAAGTCTTTGAGAAATCAATTACTGCAGTTCAAGAGCATGACTTTGAGAAAGGAGAAAAAGTGGCTGAGAAAGTCAGCCAGGTAATTGATGAAGAAAAGCAGATTATGAGTAAAATCAAGGAAAATGAAAAAAATGCGACTATAATCAGGTTCGTTTTAGAAGATTTGAGAAGGATTGCAGAATATTCATCTGATATTGCTGAAGTTGCAATTGATGAGAATATTCAAAGTATTATTTCTGAAGAATAACATACTATCTTTAGTTTTTTAATAAAAATAAAAGAAAAAGAAAAATGTTCTATTGAACGAAGTTTTCTCCCCAATTTTGGGTGTCTCTAAGATCTAAAGAAGTGATATTCTTTGCCTTTTCTACTACAAACATTGCATCATAGACAGGATTGTTTGGATGATATCCTGCACATTCAAAGTCAAATTGATTTTCTAATGCAAATCCTTTGAAGTAGGCTTCTTCTTTGTCACGCTCTGTTGAAACAACATAGTCTGTTACTCTGCATTCATTGTAGTTGAAACCTCTAACAACTTGATTTCCAACCATCAATTCAACATCTACTGAGAATAATTCCAAGTTTTGATGTGAACCTGTTTGACCTTGAAGTTTTAGGTTTTGGTCTACTGCTTCATACAACAATGGAGTATCACCAACAATTCCAGTTAACTCAAATGTAGGAATGGCACTGAATTGTCTACTAACAAATTTTTGGCCAGAAGCCTCATCACTTTTCAACTTGTCATTATTGTCTACAGCTCTTAGTCCTAACACACTTTCTTGTTCAAAGATTGGAAAGTCAATTACTTCTTGTCCATTTGGAAAAGTAAATGTTGCAACAGCATGAACATCTCCACTTGTTGGGAATTCATGATTTGGTTGCTCATTTGAAATGTATTTTGTCTTCCAAATTGGAGTATCTCCATACAAATCCATGTAATTGTCATTGATAGGAGAAAGTCCTGAACAGTTAAAGCCAATTTGTTGAACTAAAGCAAATCCACTTTTTTTGGTAAAACCTTCCTCTTTGTCAGTTTGTGTTGCAATCTCTGTAGAGTCTACACGACAGTCTGTATAATCAAATGCTCTGAGAACTTTATCATCTTTTGTAAATTCAACAAGAACATTAAAGTCAACGTTAGAACCATGGGTTGTTCCAGAGACTTTGCGTGATTTATCAACTGCAGCGTGTAACAAAGGATGATCTGCAACTACACCTTCAACTAAAAATTGTGCGGAAACGGAATTAGTATCTTCTCCAAATCCTGAAATGGATTCAAAATAAGGAAATTCAATTTTTTCAATTCCATTACCAAAGTCAAATGTGACATTAGTCCTCACATCATTTGCAAATTTGTAATCCAAAGGAGCAGATTCTGTAAATGTTCTAGTGTTTGCAGATTGCCATGAAGTTGTCTCAGCATCCATATTTGGATTTAGACCACTACATCCAAAATCAATTGTATCAATAATTGCAAAACCAGTCTTAGATGAAAGATATGCTTCTTGATCATCTAATAGGGTTTCAATTGCATAGTCTTCAATTGAGCAATCATGATAGTTAAATGATTTAATCGTGTCGCCGCCTTTAACAAAATCTACATCCACATCAAAATAACGATAGTCATAGTTGAAAGCTGCTGAAGTTTGTAGTCTATATTTGAATGCCTCATCTAATGCTTTATGTAAATGAGGGGCTTCACTCAAAACACCTTCTACTGAAAATGAAACTCCAGAATTGTCTGTGACACTTTCACCCATGTTAAAGACAGGGAAATTGTGTACTTCTATACCATCTTTGAATGTAAATGTAAAGATTGCCTCTACATCTTCTGCCATTTTGTATCCATTGCTTGTTTCAGCAAATGCATTGTCAAGTTGTGAAATAGTTCCAATTGCAAGAATTGCAATCAAACTAAATGTTGTCGTTGTTATTGCGTTTTTTGTATTCATTAAGATTAGAAATTAATTTTCATACTATAAGCTGGATCCTTATTCTCTCCGTTATCATCATATCAATAGATAGTTCTCGTAATACTATATAGAAAAAATAATCTGAAAAAACTTTAGAAATAAAGTAACATCATTTTATTATTAGAAAAATAAAGTAAAAAGAAGAGAGGTTAGACTTTGAGAATTCCTTCTTTAATGAGGAATTGTAGTCCATTGATGTAGTCTTGATCAGTTATCAATCCTTCTGACCACCATTTTGCATTATCTCTAATCCATTTTGGAATTTCTAAAGAGCCATCATCTGCGGTTGCCTCATAATTCCATAGAACTTCTCCATCATAGGTTACTTTGGATAAGCCTTGTTTGCCTAATTCTACTACCTTGTCAGCTAGTGGAACATAGAGTAAACTTGAAGAGTATTCTTGACCATCGGTAATCATCCAGTAAATTAAGTGGATTACTGCTTTTGCCTGCTCTTTATTGTCAGTTACTGGTTTTAGATCATCATACACAAGAAGGTATGTGAAACTTGCAAGTGGATATGAATCTGGACCAGGTGCATTCACTAGAGATACTCCAACCCAACTATCTTCAGCTGCAGGAAGAGTATCTGCCACTCCACTAGATGCAGCAGAGATGCTGTCTAATGTAGGTTCAATAAATGCAGTCTTGTCGGCATTTTCGATAAATGCATAGCTCATTCCTGTTTGGAATGCATATGCAAGTTCGATGTAACCAATTGCATATTCAGTAGATTTGACAATACCAGCAACACCTTCATTTCCTGCTGCAGCAAGACCAGAAGGCCATGGAACAGATTTTCCTTTGCCTATTTGTTCATCCCATGTTGGGCTAACAACAGATAGATAATCTGTGAAGATGAAAGTGGTTCCTGAACCATCTGATCTGTGAGCTGTTACAATATCTTTGTCAGGTAGATTTACTCCTGGATTTTCAGCTGCAATTGCAGGATCATTCCATTTTGTAATTTCTCCTAAGAAGATTTTAGCAACAACATCTGCAGTCATTTTAAGTCCTTTATCTGGTACTTCAGGGACATTGTATACAAGAACGACACCTCCAATTGATTCAGGGATGTGTAATGTTCCAGTTGCAATTTCTCTTTCTTTTTCACTCATTGGTTTATCTGATGCTGCAAAGTTTACAGTCTTTTCAATGTGTTGTTTAATTCCACCACCACTTCCAATTGATTGGTAGTTTAGATTTACATTGTTGTATACATTGTTGTATTCAACTCTCCACAAATCAATTAGTGGGAATGGAAATGTTGCACCAGCACCTGTTAGATTAAATTCAATATTATCTGCAGGTGGGGCTGGCATAGAGTCGGCGTTTGCGCTTAATGGCGGTACGATAGCAACTAAAGTTGCGATCATCAGTATTGATGTTATCTTTGTTCTCATTGGAGTAACATGTTTTGAAATTTATTTACAAATAACAATCATAGATTACGGAAAAACAAGATCACTCTATTGACTATATAGAAACAGTTACTCTTCACAATCTATTAGAACATCACTAATAGAATAAGGATAACATCGATCAAGATACGTTCCACCATTTAGAATATCAGAACCAGAATGAGAATAGATCACATCAATTCCAGAATTTCCTTTTAGGATGTCATTTCCGGAATTTCCTTTAATAGTATCATCTCCTTCATTTCCTGAAATAACATCATCTCCAGGTCCACCATAAATGCAGTCATTTCCCAAACCTCCAGAAATAACATCATCTCCAGACAATCCAAATATCAAATCATCATCATCAGTTCCAACCAATACATCATCATCTTCAGTGCCTTCAATCATAGTATATTCAGAGGTATTTTTTCCACATGCCATAACATTTACAGTTTGGTAAGTACTAGAAGTATGTCCAGAATTATCAAAAGCAACCCATAGGATATTTGCAATTCCTGGAGAAAAGAATTCAGGAGCATTGTTAATTATTGCTTTTATTCCATATTCATCAGATGCAGTAGCATTTCCAATATTTACACTAGTTAGTCTATCTGTGGCCTCTACAATTAGAGAAGGTGGTGCAATTATTTCGGGTTTGGTTTGATCATGAACTTCTTTCTCAATTATAGGTTCTACATAAAGAGCAGAATTTTCTGATTGTTCATAAAATTCTGTTTCAAAAACTCGTATTTTATGACTAGAAGAATCAACTATCAACAACTCGCCATTTATTCCAATTTCGATATCTGAGATTGTTGAAGAGAAATCAGGATATGGTCCAATTAAGTCAAGAGGAGTTAGTAACAAATCAGAATCAGGAGACAAATGTAAAATCCTACCATTGCCAGAATTTACAACAAATATGTCATCATTTGATTCAATTCTTATAGCTTCAGGAGAAAATACATAATCATCATAGTAATATGCAAGAGATTTTAGAAAAACTCCATCTGAGGAAAATTTTTCAATCTTTCCATTTCCTTTATCAGTTACATAGACATTTCCAGCAGAGTCAATATCAATTCCAATTGGTGTGACAAATTGACCGTCACCTAAACCACTAGAACCAAAAGAAGACAAAAATTCACCATGAGTTGTGAACATTTGGATTCGTTGATTTCCAGTATCAACAACATAGACGGTTCCATTGTTTATTGCAAGACCATTTGGGAAAAATAATTGTCCGTCATAACTTCCCTTCTGACCCCATTCTAAAACAAATTCTCCATCTAAACTAAATTTTTGAATTCTATGAAGATCTCTATCAGCTACAAACACAGCATTATCAGTCACAGCAATTCCTGAAGGATAAAAAAATCCGCCTGATTGTTTTCCACTAGTTCCCCAATCAAGTAAATATTCACCATTACTTTGGAATTTTTGAATACGTTTTGTGCCTAAATCATTTACATAGACACTTCCATCTTCACCAACACCTATTTGAAGAGGGTTTACAAAATGGCCGGATTTAGTTCCAAGTGAGCCCCATTCTCCTATCTCTTCATAATTAGTAATTCCAAAGGAATTTTGAGAAAATGTACTAGCTATAAGAAATACTGAAAATACTGCAATCATGAGAAACAGTTTCAACAATAAAACATTTCAAAATTTGAGAAACATCTCGAGAGTTAGAAAATATTACAATTTTTGTCAACTTTATGTCAAAATGGCTTGTTTACTTCACGCGTAAACACATAACTTGCAAGCCCAACCATGGCTAAAACAAATACACAGATTATTCCAAGACTAAGAATTATTGAAATTTCACCCTCAGAGACTCCAGTCATCATCTCTCGAACTAGCAAAACAGTATAGGTTACTGGATTGAGTTTTGCTACTGCTGCAAGCCAATCAGGGAGCAACTCTAATGGGAACAATGCAGGGCTTAACATGAATAATGGCATTCCAAGAAAATTGATTATTCCCCAAAAGGTTTCCTGAGACTTAGCAGTAGCTGCAACCATAACAGAAATTCCTGAAAATCCTAATGAAAATAAAATCACTATTGCCATGATTGGTGCAATCATTATTGGATTAGGAAATGTAACACCAATAGCTAAAGCAATTCCTAAAATCAAACTAGCTTGCAAAGCTGCAATCAAAGAAATTGCAGACATTTTACCTAATGCAATTGCAGAACGAGAAATTGGAGATGTTAATGCTTTATTCATAAAACCATAACGTCTATCCCACAAAGTGTTGACGCCACCAAAAATACTTGTAAAGATTGCAGTAAGAATAATGACACCAGGTGCCATAAATTCAATGTACTCACCTTCAAACCCAACTGATTGAATTAATGGTTGAGTACCTGAGAAAGTATTTCCAATTACAATAATCCAAATTGCAGGTTGAATTAATCTAATTAGAACACCACTTCGAGATTTTTTGTATCTCTTTAGCTCACGCCAAAAAATCGTATAAGTATCATACATCAAAGTATTCATGCACGTAACCTCTTCATCTTTGCATGTTCTCTTTTTTGATTAAATCCTGAATCATCATCTCTTATTTCATGTCCCGTATAAGAAATGAAAACATCATCTAGTGTGGGTTGTGTTAAAGAGATAGAATTTATTTTTACATTTAATTTTGATGAAATTTGAAAAATTTGTGGAATGACTTCAGCACCATTTGATGCAAATAAGGTAAGTTTTGTTCCATCTTGATTAATTTTCTTTACAAATTCAATTTTTTCAAGTTCAGATAAAAATTCAGGGTTTTCTACATCAACTACAATTGAGATTACCTCATTTCCCAAAGCATTTTTCATATTTTCAGGAGTGTCAATTACCTGAATCTTTCCACCATCAATAATTCCTATTCTGTCGCATAATTGATCAGTTTCTTCCATATAGTGAGTGGTAAGAAATATGGTCATCTCAAATTCTTTGTGAATTTTTTTAATATACTCCCAAATTTTCCGTCTTGTTTGAATATCCAGTCCGACTGTAGGCTCGTCAAGAAACAAAACTTTAGGCCTATGCAACAAACCACCTGCAATATCTAACCTCTTTCTCATACCACCAGAATAAGTCACAACAGATTCATTTTGCTTATCAGATAGTTCAATGAGTTCTAAAACTTCATCAATTCTTTGTTCAATCTGGTCTTTTGGGATATGGTTCAGTTTTGCTTGCAGTAACAAATTTTCCCTACCTGTAAGATATTCATCAACTGCAGTTTCTTGCTGAACATATCCAATTGTTTGTCGTACCTTTTTTGGTTCTCTCATTACATCAAATTCATTGATCAGAGCTTGACCAGATGTGGGTTTGAGTAATGTAGTAAGAATCATCATTGTTGTACTTTTTCCAGCACCATTAGGTCCCAAAAATCCAAAGATTTCACCAGAATCTACTGAAAATGAAACATCATTTACTGCAACTACATCTCCAAATGATTTTGTAAGAGATTTTGTTTCTATGGAATGCAACACAATGATCGCATTTTTCAATTATAAATTGCTAAGTGTTTTACCAGTCGATCCTCATAAAAAATTTAAAGAACAATTTGAGAATTTTCCTTATGAAAGGACTTTGTCAGAAATGTCATGCTTCAAATGTAGAAATAATCATACAGGATGGAATTCCTGTTTGTGAAGCTTGTTTAAAAAAAACAGATTAAACAAAACAGAATTTGAAAAAAGAAGATTAAAAGAGATTATTCAAGTTTCTTGAATTCTTCTTTAGTCATTCTTAAAATGACTTTTTCGCCAACTCCCCAAATTTCAGATTTGGAAAGTATCTTTGAATGCATTAAACCATCACTTACTTCGATTGATTCCAATTCATTGGTATCAGGATGTCTGTGTAATCGTTTTACTTTGCCAATTTTATGACGGTCAATATCAGTTACTGGTATTCCTGTTCTAACAGGAGGTCTGCTGAGAAGCAATGTTTCTTCTGCAAATTTGTCAATATAGTCCTCAGATAGAAAATAGTCTTTGTTAAAACCTTGGTGGATTGTTACACCAGATACAGCAAGTGTGTCTTGGTTGATATGTATGTGTTTGACTTTACCATATTCTATTCCTTCTCTATCGATGACTTTTTTTCCAGTAAATGTATCGGCAGTAGTAATGTTGGCAGGCATTCCTTCGAGTTTTACTGACATGGTCTCAAATCCTCAGATTTGCTTATCATACCAAATATCAGAAATTTCTATCAATGGGGTTAAATTACTTGACTGCAGAAAAATCACGCATGAAAATTCAAGAAGAATTGTTCAGACCTATTCTAATTACAAAGGGGCGAAAAACAGGAAAAGAACACGGTGTAATGCTTAGAGCAGTAAATCATAATGGAAAAATTTACTTTTCTAGACACAGACCTGATGGAGATTGGTTCCAAAATGCAATTGCAAATCCAGATGTTAAAATTCAATATAATGATGAAATTTTTTTTGGGAAGGCAGAGTTAGTAACAGATGAAGCATTGAGTGCAAAAATTTCTAAATTAAAATATCCTGGAGAAGAACGAGCAAAAGAAAAACGAGTTACAATAGAAGTAACATTAGATTGATTATTTCTTAATTGATTTCAACAAAAAGTAGATTGTCAATCCTCCAAGAATTCCTGTAATTATTATCAAAGGAATGAAAAGATCAGAAAACAAAGTTTCAGATTCAGCGACAGTTTCAGCAATTTCCAAATTTCTCTGTGAAAATTCTTGAGAGTCCATTCCTTGATCAAAATCTATTTCAGATTCAGATTCGGTCATCATTGGTGCAGATGCTATAATTGATTCTGCAGAATCTTCTGAAGGAAGAGATTTTGCCATAGGAGATTCTTCCATAGAAAACTGTCTTTCAGATATATCATCTACAGAGATTACTCTGTCTTGTTGTAATTGAGACAATGAAAGTAGTCCAGAAATGCCAGTTGCAATTGCCAATCCTGCAACTTTGTAAATATGCCTAAAAGAGCGAACAAGTAGTTTGCTTTCCTTTGTTTTTTCTGAGAGTTTTGGAGGAACAATAACAATACTGAATTTTGAAGCAGTGTAAATTTTCATGTCTTGAGATTTAGAGTTTTTTTCAATCCTTGAAATTTTTACAACTCCTAAATCTTGTAATTTGTTAAGATGGTATTTTACAAGTTGAAGAGAAATGTCAGTTTTTTCTGCTAGTTGTGTTGCAGATAGTTCTTCATTGAAGAGTAATTGCAGTATTTCACGGCTAGAATCATTCGTAAATAGCTCTCCAAATGACTTTATTTTTTCATCATCAGTTGCTAAAATTTTGATTTTCTCTGTAAGTTCATCTTCAGGAAATTCAGAGGACATTAGAAATGTAATTGTAAATCCAGTATATGTAAATTGATTGGTAAAAATTGAATTTCACTAAACCTTTTATCTCAAACTACTAAACAGTAGTAATCACTAAATGTTATAATTTGAAAAAAGATGTGAAAAAATGAGTTCAAAAATAATAGTTCCAATTGCAGTAGCCGTTTCGGTAATTGTAACAGCTGGAATTATGTATTCAATTGGTTTTGAACAAGAGCCTCAAGTAACTCAAATTCCTGAACCAGAAATTATCTATGTTGAGAAATCAGTATCAGAAATTTTTGAAGGAACAAATGAACTAAGAAAGATTTCATCTCAAGAAGAACTAAAAGAGATTTTAGATGCATCTGCATTATTTGGAGGACATTTCTATGACGATAGAATGTTCAGATCAGGAGGATTCATGGCAGTAGAAGAGGCGGCATTTGATAGTGCAATGCCAACAGCAGCTCCGCAAGCTGAAGTTTTGGCTTTAGAGAAGAGAGAATCAGGAACTGAATATTCTACTACTAATGTTCAAGTTGAAAATGTTGATGAGCCAGATTATCTCAAAAATGATGGCAAGTATGTGTATATTGTTTCAAGAAATACCCTTTCCATAATTGATGCATATCCAGCAGAGTCTGCAAAACTAATTCTAAAGATTGCACTTGACATAGAACATCAATACATTCACAACATGTTCCTCAATGGGGACAGACTTGTAATTTTCTATAATGGTCAAAGTGATGAGGAAATTATCCCACAATACGACTTTATTCCACGTCCATCATACAATCCAGTTACTCACGCACTAATTGTGGACATTTCTGACAAAGAGAATCCAACAATTCTCAAAGATTATTCCATTGATGGTCATTTCAGGGATGCGAGAATGATTGGAGAATATGCCTACTTTGTAACAAATAATCACATCAATCATCAGCATCCAAGATTACCTGTAATCATGGAAGACTCTGTAAGAGTTATGACTCCAGAGGCATTTTACTTTGATAATGTTGAAGAATTTTCGAACTTTAACACATTAACTGCAATCAATATTTTTGGAGATGAAATAAACTCTGAGACTTTTCTTATGGGGTATACTGGTACATTTTATGTTTCTCAAGATAATTTCTATTTGACTTATCAACAAAATTTGCCATTTGGGTTTTATGAAAATTCGTCTCGTGATAGATTCTTTGATGTAATTGTTCCATTACTTCCAGATAATATTCAAGATGAAATAAAGTCAATTCGAAATGATTCATCTTTAAGCGCATCATCTCAGTGGATAAAAATTTCAGAATTAATGCAAAAATCATACAATGAAATGGACAAAGATGACAAAGAAGAACTGTTTGAGAAAATTCGTGAAGCGCTAAACGAATATGATGCACGAATCCAAGAAGATACAAGAAAAACAATAATTCACAAAATTTCAATTGATGAAGACAAAATAGAATACGTTGCAAAAGGTTCAGTTCCAGGAAGATTACTAAACCAATTCTCCATGGATAAAGACGGAGATAGATTTAGAGTTGCAACGACTACGGAATATTATATCCAACATCAAGGAACTGTTAGGGCAAATGCAGTCTATGTACTTGATGAGCAACTAAACATTGTTGGAGAATTAGACAAGATTGCTCCTGATGAGAGCATATTTTCTGCCAGATTCATCGAGGACAGGCTCTATTTAGTAACATTTGAGCAAATAGACCCATTCTTTGTAGTCGACTTATCAACAGATACTCCAAAAATCTTAGGAGAGCTCAAAATTCCAGGTTTTTCAAACTATTTGCACCCATATGATGAAGAACACATCATAGGAATTGGCAGAGATACAAAACAAGTAGACAACGGAAGAGTACAACAATTAGGAATCAAAATTGCACTATTCAATGTTGCAGATGTCAGTAATCCAAAGGTAGCAGATGACATCATCATAGGAGATAGATCAACAAGTTCAGAGGCACAACATAACCACAAAGCATTCTTCTTTGATAAGAATCGAGGAGTGTTATCAATTCCAATTAGTGGAGATGCTGAGAGTCTAAAAGAAATCTCAAGTGCAAAAATGATTGCTCCTGAATACAACAGATGGAATGGATTCTATGTATTTGATTTAGATAGTAAAGATGGATTCAATCTCAAAGGAACTGTTACTCATTCAGATGATGATTCCAGATATTATGGAATGGGCAATGCAAGAACATTCTACATTGATGATGTCTTGTATACTGCATCCGAAGAATATCTAAAGATGAATTTCTTTAACAACTTGGAAGAAATCAACACAATCAAATTAGAAAACACTGGAAAGTTCATAGAATATCTTGATGAAGAAGTAATGAGATAATTAAACTACATGAACAATTGTAGTAATACCTCTTCTATCAATTTCAGTATCACCGTCATATTCTCCAATAGTTATTGTAAATGAAATCACATCACGGGTTTTTGCATTCTCTGCATGAAGTTTTAGATGAATATCCAGCATTTCAAAAGTATCAGTTGGGAGATTTTCTTCATCTAGATAAGCACCACATGTAGATTCAATTCTAAATCTATCATCCTTAAAATGAAAACCAAGTTTCATTTTTCTTCCATCCCTTCCATGTCCTTTTACATTGATATCAATGATGCCAGGTTTTGATTCAGTATAGCTGGCTTTGTTATTTACAAAAACACCAATCTCAAGAGGTTTTCCTGCTGTGGATTCGGCCATCTTTTGTATTCCATCATTCATGACAACATCTACTGCCTTGATAGATTGGGCAACTTTGGCAATCCATTCGTTGGTTCTAGGAATGGTTGCACGAATTCCTGAACGTCTTCTCTTGTCTTCATCTTCAGGCAATTTGTAATAGTCAACCCAGGCTTCATAATCATGAGAGATATCCTCGATAAAGTCCATGCAAGTTCTTCGGTATTCATTTACATCATCAGTTCTCTCTGAAGCATCATCAGTTCTCAGTCCGTCATAGTCCATAGGCATCGCCATACCAAAGATTATCCAATGTTCTAAAAAAACTAATCCTGACGGAAATTAATGATTATAATAGGAAATTTTTCAAAAAATAGCATGATATTTTCTGAATTGACTTCTGATCTTCAGGCCCAATTAAAAAAAGATTTGGCTCAAATTCGATTTCTGTTAAAGAAAAATCCTGCAATGGGATACAACAGAATAGTTGAGATTGGGAAAGAAGTTGGAGAAAAATACAATATCAAATTAATTGTAAATTTTCCAAAAGAAGGAAGAATAGAAGAATTTGAGATGTATGGAAGACGGGATCTTAGTTTGATTATAGATTATGAAAAGAAAAGATTCCCAATTGACAAAGAGACAATCAAAGAAAAAGCAAGAGAAATTCTAGGAGACATCAAAACTGAGAATGCCTACATGTATGAGGACAAAGAAGGAGTCAGAGTTTTTGATGAAGGATGGAAGATTGACATCTTACCTCATTCATTGCACATTTGGACAGAGTTTGATGAAAAGGTAACTGCTTTTTGTAACTGGTTAATGGATGCAGTATATCAAATGAAAAAAATACAATAATTCAATTTATACTTTCAAGTTGAGCAAGCAAGTCTTGTGCTTCAGTGTTTTTTGGCTGTAATTTTAGAATGTACTTGCAACAAGCAATTGCTTTATCTTTTTCTCCTAGTGCTAGATGTGCATTTGTTTTTAGAGAAAGAATCTCAACATCTTCAGAATCTAATGAAAATGCTTTTTCAAAATAAGAAAGAGCCTTTTTTGCATCTTCAACTATCAAATAGATACTTCCCATGATAAACATAAAATCAGGATCATCCGAAAATTTAGGTTCCATACTATTTCCAAGTGCTATGGCTTCTTCATATTCTCCTTCTTGGATCAGTTTCTTTAGTTTACGTTTTGGATATTTGAAAAGACCAACCATAATACGTCAATGTTTTTTGGAAAATTTGAACAATTTGAATGTAGACAATCTATGAAGATATTGTCATAATTCCTTCTTTGATTAAGAATTGAATTCCTTGAACAAAGGAGGTATCGTCAATTGCTCCTTCTGCCCACCATCCTGCGTTGTTCTTAATCCATTCAGGAATATTTTGAGTTGTTGGAGGTTCAGTTGGTATTTCTGTTGAACTTTCTTGTCCAGCTAGAATTGGGACTGTAATTTCTATATAATCAGAAGCTGTAGATGGGACTATTCCTTCAGGAGATAATCCATAAATCCAAATAACATAATTTGCCTCACCAGGGTCTTCTTCTACAATCATGTCAAGAATGTATTGTCCTGATGGAGAATAGAGATATTGTCTACCTTCTTCTTGTGCAATTGATCTTTGAGGAGTGAGATTTTCATCAACTACGAGAAAATCAAATTGAACTTGATTCAAAAATTCAGTGTCATCAAATTTGCTGATAAATTTGATTAGCCATTGCATTTCACATCCTTCTACAGGTTCTTCAGGTCCATAGAAAACATGTACTTGATAATCATAATTGTTTGTAGGTTTTTTGATAGTTACATCTCTATCAAAGTCTGTTTCACATCCTAATGCAGAATATTCTTCAGCAGTAGATACAATTCCTTCAAATGGACTTGTTTGTACATTTTCTTTATAGTCTAATAGCATAAACGTATACTCTGGTGGAGGTGTTCCTTCAGAGACATGCGTTAAGGTTGCAGCCTTTATAGGAAATGGAAATCCATCCACAATCCAAACTTTACTATCATGACCGCCAGTTCTCCAAGACATTAGAACTGTTTCCCAGGTACCAGCTGGAACCGTTACACTTTCAATTTCAGTAGGAATAACTTGTTCACCGCCAATGTTTCCAATTTTACCCCAAGATGCAGCTGAAAATTCTTTTGGTCCCTTTCCACCTTTACTATCATCAGATGTTGCAAATGCAGACAACCATGCAATAGAGGATTTGAATGCGCCTCTGTAAGAGCTAAGTTCTTCACTACCACCCGTTGGTTCAGGTGCAATCTTTCCTAATTCTAATTCACCGACAACTATTTTATTTCCATCATAAACAACAACTTCTGCTAACCATTTTGATTCAGTACCAACTTGTTTATCGCCTTTAATCCATAAATCTAATTCAAATTCTGCACACTCTTTGTAATCAATATGACACATTCTATAAGAGAAGAAATCGCCATGTTTGAGACCTTCTCCAACATACCAATCTCCTTCTTTATCAACACCACCAGCTTGAAGTTGTGCAAAAGCAGGACTAAGTAAAACTGATCCTAAGAGAAATGCCATCACAATTGGAAGTGCAAAAATTAATCCCTTCAAATCTAAAAAAAATTGTAAAAACGGATAGTTAAACGTTATTCATATCTGTTAAAATTAAGAAAATTAGGCAGGTTTTTTGTTTCAAATAAGCAAATATAGAGGAAAATTTACAGAAAATTCAGAAATGTGCGAATGTTCAAAAATTCACTTGTATGGTGTTGAATTCAAGTTAGACGGCATGACAGTAGTTCCTACATGCAAAGATTGTGGTTCTGCACTAAGTGAGAAACAGGCGGACACGTTCCAAAAAGAATTAGTTAAGTCGTGGGGCTTAGAAGAAGAGGAAGAATAAATTAAAAAATAAAAGAAAAAATTAGATTTTTTCTTTAATGTTCTGCGTTTCTACAAAGATCTGTTGTACAATCACATGTAGCGTCACAGTAACATTCTCCTTGCATTGCACAATCACAATCAGAATTATTTTCTGCTTGTGCTGCACAACCACATGCTGCGTCTGACATGGTACACTATAATCATTACTTGTTTAAAAAGTTGGTACAAAAAAGTAGAAAATTACAAATTAAATTTAGCCTCAAGAATTGCAATACAGGATTTTTTAATAACATTAGATTGTAGTTTTAATAATTCTGAATCTGCTTCAACATCAAATGCAACTTTTAGAATATGAAATAGATCTTGTTTTCTATTTAGAGTGTCTTTGATTCTAAGGAAATTTTCTTTGTTGATATATCCCAAGTAAAAATAGCAATCAGATAACATGGAATTTTTTACAAAATAATCATGGTTTTCTTGAATCATTTGGGAATGATTATTTTTTTCAACCAAATCTGAAAAACCAATTGTAGATTTTAACATGCGCTCAAGCAAAGTGGGAATGGCTCTTTCAATTCCTATTGTCTGAGTTGCAACAGAGATATGCTCATTAATTGAATTTTTTTCAAGTTTTCTTAACATATCCAACATATGAGAAGGTTCAGGTCTTTGATTATTCAGAGCAGAAATAGCATCTGCCAAATAATATGATGCACATTTTTGCCAACATGGAGCAAAAACATCTGAATTTTCAATTGCTTCGTTTGTTTTTTGGCAACAAAAAAGAGATTCAATTAGACAATTTTTTGCAAAATCTGAAAATAATGAAGAGCGTTTTTCATTGATTTTTGATAGAAACATACGTAATTCCCAAGATTCATCCTGAATAATCTGAAGATTGTCATATTGTAGAAGTTTTTTTGAATTTGTTTCAGATAGGGATGCATGATGAATTATAAAAAATTCATTTTCAATTTTCAGAATTTTATTTGAATCTGATTTTTCATCAAAAACAACAACATCTGTTCCACATAAATCAAAATTATAATCAGAATTTTTGCAATCATTAATTCCAATTGGAGAATTTCCTAAATTTTGTTCTTCAATTAGTTTGTGAATATCCACACAGTTTGATATTGTGAATTTTCTATAAAGGAAGAAACTCACAAATTTTTACAAACAATGCAAAGTCCAAACATTTCCTTTAAATTGAGATTGGATTTGTTTTTTATCAAGCTCCTATAGTGTAGTCCGGTTAAGCATTTTGGCTTCTCAAGCCAAAGACTCGGGTTCAAATCCCGATGGGAGCATTTCATATTACAAAAAATTCAATGGTTGTTTCTTTAAATAACAAATTCATGATTGAATATTGTTGGGTTTAAGGGAAATTGAACTAAAAGAAGAATATCGTTCAGACAGAGATGATATTGTGGCAGAATTTTTCTTTCCTTGCCTGAGTAATTGTATAGAATATGATAGATGTGTGGATTTTTTATCCATTCAGACATTAGCTACTATTGCCATGGCATTTGATAATTTTGCAGGAGGAAAAGCCAAGTTAAGAATGGTTACAGGTCATCGATTCAAAACATCGGACCTTAAT
>JANQNM010000036.1 GCA_028279625.1 Candidatus Nitrosopumilus sp.
TTCTTCATCCATTGGACCTGAACCAGGCATACTTGCGGCAGTTGCCCAAAACAACAAACCACCACCAAAAATCACTACAAAAAATAATCCTTTATGTTGTTTCTTAAGTTTCACAAAGAAAATATCAAATGCCGAGATATATCTTATTCCAAGTTAAAGTAGTTTCAAGTCTCCAGTTATTTTATCAACTAAATTCTCTGGAGCAGGACCAATTGAAATGCAAGTTGTAGTACCTGGAGCAATTTGAGTATGCCCAGCATCTGTAACTTCAGACCAGGGGAGATTCAGATCAATTGCATGTTTTTTTACTTCTTGTAATTCTTTAATTCCAGGAACTTTGACAACGACTTTTTCTTGGCCACCCCACCACTCTTGATACCATTCTGGATGAGATTTTCTTACATGTTCAGATCCTAAAACACATGCGTGACCTACTTGAGCAGCAATCTTACCTTTACCCATTTCTAAATCAGTTCTTACTACAATGACTTGTTTGATATTTCCCATATCATTACGACAAACAGGCTTAATGAAAAACTTTTGAATTAAATAATTGACAAAGAAACAAAATCTATGTACTTTGATACAGTTGTTGCCGGAGGAAGTGTTGCAGGATTATTATGCGCAAGAGAAATTGCTGCTGGCGGATTCTCAGTTCTTGTTATTGAAGAAGATTATGAGATTGGAACTCCTGAACATTGTGGTGGATTAGTAAGTATTGCAGGATTAGAAGAATTGGGAATAATTCCTTTTAGAAAAACTTTTGACCATCAAATCGAATCAGCTGAAGTTTGTGCGCCAAACAATAATTGTTTTACAATTAATTCAAAAAAACAAAAAGTTGTTGAAATTAGTAGAAGAGAGTTAGACAAACAGATAGCATTTCAAGCACAAAAAAATGGCGCTCAGATTAAAGTAAGAACTAGTTTTCAAGAAATTACAGATTCTGGAATTAGAACAAATGAAGAAAATGTTGATTGTAAAATTTTTGTGGATGCAAGAGGAGTCTCATCTTTAATTCACAAAGATAGAACAGGAATTTTATCATCAGCTCAGTATGAAATCTATGCAGATTGGATAAAAAAAGGCAAAGTCGAAGTGATTTTTGATCAAGAAAAATATCCAGGATTTTTTGCTTGGGTAATTCCATCTGGAGAAGGAAAAGGGAAAGTAGGAGTTGCAGGAAGAGGAATTAAAGTTGCAGAAACTTTGGAGAATTTTCTAAACGAAAAAGGAGAATATTCAACAATAAGAAAAATTTTTGCTCCAATTTGGATAAAGGGTCCTATCTCAAAATTCGTTGAAGGAAAAACGATAATCATAGGAGATGCAGCAGGACAAGCAAAACCAACTACGGCTGGAGGAATTTTTACTTCTGGAATGGGAGGAGTCTATGCAGGACAAGCAATTGTAAAATTTTTGAAAACAAACAACGAGTCAGAATTAGAGGAATATCAAAAAAGATGGACAGAAAGATTTGGAAAAGAATTTGAAAAACAAGTTTTTGCTAGAAAAATTTTAGAAAGACTAGATAATCAGACTATTAACAAATTATTTGAATCAATTACTCCAGAAATTATTAGAGATATTTCTGAAAAAGATGATTTTGATTTTCATACAGGTTCTATTGTAAAGTTATTAGGAATGAAGGGATCGATTAAAACTGCTCAAGCTTTGATTGGTGGAGAATTAAAAAAATTACTTAGTTAAATCGTGCCCAAATTCTAAGGAAGGTATAAATGATGTTTGCAGAAAATCGAGGTATGTCATCTACGATTACATTACCAATATGTAATGGTTGCAACAGACATATTATGCCTAATGATAATTGTGTAAAATTCAACTGTCCTGAGTGTGGCAGTGAGTTGATATGGAGATGTTCAAGTTGCAGAAGCGCTGCAAAAAATTATACTTGTTCTACATGTGGATTTACGGGACCTTAGAAAAATGGCACAGTTACTATTTATCACAAAAATTCTTCCAGAAGGAACTGAAGTAGATTTAGACAAACTAGCAGAGGATGTAAAGTCATCATTGCCAGAAGGAATTCAATTGAAAAGACATGCAAAAGAGCCTTTAGCATTTGGATTAGAATTTTTGAAAGCAGAATTCATCTTAGAAGACAAAGAAGGTCAAAGTGATGCTTTAGAAAATACTGTAAAATCAGTTGAGGGTGTCAGTGAATTTGAAGTCCTCAATATGAGTAGAATGTCTGTTGACATGAAATAGGTGAGTTTTTGGTACGCAAAGAAGAACCTTTGCAAATGAGAATTGGAGAAGCAAAACAAAGAGACGTAGGTAAGAAACGTGCACGAATTGGCCCAGAAGCCATGGATTTTCTCAAAGTTACTCCAGGAGACATCGTTGAAGTAATGGGTTCAAGAACAAGTTGTGCTGTTGTGTGGCCTGTAGATGAAGATGAAAAATTGCCAGACATAATCAGAGTTGATGGACAAACTAGGAAAAATGTTGGTGCATCATTAAATGATATTGTAAAAATTAGAAAAGTCACATCAAAGATTGCAAAAACTGTTGCTTTAACACCTGTAAATGATTCAGTTACTGTAGACAAAGAGTTTACTGATTTTGTAAAAAACAGACTCAAAGGATTGCCAATTACTCATGGTGATGAAATTTCTGTGATGATTTTAGGAAACTCAATGGACTTTAAAATTTCAAAGACAACACCTAAAGGAGTAGTAAAGATAGACCGCGCAACAAATCTCAACATATCAACTGAGACTGCTGTAGACAGAAAAGTAAGAGTGACATACGAAGAGGTAGGAGGACTAAGACATGAAGTTAAAGCAATGAGAGAGATTGTTGAGCTTCCATTAAAACATCCAGAGTTATTTACAAGATTAGGAATCGAACCACATAGTGGAATTTTACTTTACGGTCCACCAGGATGTGGTAAGACACTACTTGCAAAAGTTCTTGCAAGTGAGTCAGAGGCAAACATGTTTTCAATCAATGGCCCAGAAATTATGAACAAGTATTACGGTGAAACAGAGGCTAAACTAAGAGATATTTTCAAAGAAGCAAAAGACAACTCACCAAGTATAATCTTTATTGATGAAATTGATGCAATTGCACCAAAAAGAGAAGAAGCGTATGGGGATGTTGAGAAGAGAGTTGTTGCTCAACTGTTAGCGTTAATGGATGGTCTAAATGATAGAGGAAATGTCATTGTATTGGGTGCTACAAACAGACCAGATAGTGTTGATCCTGCATTAAGAAGACCGGGAAGATTTGACAGAGAATTCGAAATCTCTGTTCCAAATGAAGATGGAAGATTAGAGATTCTTGAAATTCATACTAGAGGAATGCCAATAAGCGATGACATAGATCTTAAAGACTTGGCATCTGAATTACACGGATACACTGGTGCCGCTATTAAATCACTTTGTAGAGAAGCTGCAATGAAGTCAATTCGTAGATATTTACCAGAGATAGATCTTGAAACAGAAAAGATACCATCTGAAGTATTACAATCAATGCAAATCAAGTTAATCGACTTTTACGATGCAATGCATGAAGTTGTCCCTACAGCAATGAGAGAGTTTTATGTTGAAAGACCAAAAGTGTGGTGGCAAGATGTAGGAGGATTAGATGAGATCAAAAAATCATTGACAGATAATTTAATCATGGCTATGAAAGAACCAAGTAAATTTACAAAAATGGGAATTAGACCACCTAGAGGCGCACTAATCTATGGTCCACCTGGTTGTGGTAAAACACTACTTGGAAGAGCACTTGCTACAGAAACAGGCGCTAACATGATTTTGGTTAGAGGTCCAGAAATTCTCTCAAAATGGTTAGGGGAATCTGAAAAAGCAGTAAGAGAAATTTTCCGTAAAGCAAAAGCGTCTTCTCCTTGTGTTGTAATTTTTGATGAATTAGACTCACTTGCACGTTACAAATCAGGCGAAGGAGGAGCAAGTGAAACAGTTCTAAGTCAACTACTTACAGAGATTGAAGAAGGAATTTCTTCAAGAGTAGTAGTGATAGGAATTACAAACAGACCAGATGTAATGGACAATTCCTTGTTAAGAACAGGAAGATTAGATTTGGTTCTTTATGTTTCCCCACCTGATGAAAAAGGAAGATTAGAGATTATCAAGATTTTAACAAAGAAGATGCCATTAGCAAATGATGTGAAATTACAGGAAATTGCTGTAGCCACTAAAAACTATACGGGAGCAGATTTGGCAGCACTTTGCAGAGAAGCTGCAGTACAAGCAATGAGAAATAATTCTTCAAAGATTTCAAGTCAAGACTTTGCAAATAGTTTGAAACAAGTTAAGCCATCAATTACAAAAGAAGTTGACCAATGGTACAACACAGTAAGGGAAAGTATATCTAACGTCGTACCTAAATCAGGAGATAAAACATTCTACGGATAAAAAATGGCAATACCAATCAGAAATACAGTATATGACAAAATAAAAGAAGCAAGTTCTCTAACCGATGTTGATCTTTACAAAATTTTAACAAAAGATGGTTATGCATTAGCACAAGACAGATTCAATAAAATATTATTAGATTTAGAGATTCTTGGCCTCATCAAAGTTTCTTGGATAACAAAAGACGAACGTAGAATAGAAGTTATTATCGAAGAAAAAGAAGTCGATGAGATTGAAAAACAAAATAAAGAAATGATGGAAAAAGATTACGAAGCAAGTTATCCAGGTTTTGAAAAATAGTTATTAAAACAAAGGCATGTGAAATGCTGCATCTAATGCAACTGCAACAAAAATTATTGTAAGATAAGGAGCAGTTACTTTGTATGCTTTCCATGCAAATTCAGATGTAGGATTCTTTGTTAGTTTGTAATGATATGCAAGCATTAGTCCACCCGATACAGCTGCAATTACAGTATAAACAATTCCCATTCCATCTGGAATAAATGAAAGAACCAAAGAATAAGGAAGTAGAATTATTGTGTTACCTAAAATATACTTGGATGTTCTTTGCATTCCAATAACTACTGGCAACATTGGAACTTTAGCTTCTGCATATTCATCTTTTATTTTCATTGCAAGACACCAAAAGTGTGACGGGGTCCAAACAAACACTAGGAAACCAACTAAGAAACCTAAAAGATCCATACTACCAGTAGCAGCTGACCATCCTGCCCAAGATGCCGCACTACCAGCAATTCCACCAATTACAATGTTTGAAGTGTTAAGACGTTTGAGCCACGCTGTGTAGATTATCACATAAGAGAAAATTCCTAAAGCGATAAAGAATGCTGAAACTGCATTTAATGCAAAGTAACCATAGATTACAGAAATGCAACTCACAGCTAAACCATATATTAGAACATGAGATGCAGCCATCCGCCCTGAAGGAATTGGTCTTGTACTAGTTCTCTTCATTTTAGGATCAATATCTTTATCATAATAGTGATTTAGTGCACTAGAGCCAGCAGATGCTAAAGCTCCTGCAATAATTATGTGCAAATAAGACCAATAATCTAATTCGGGTGTACCTGGAACTAGCTTACTTGCTCCATACATGGATGTTACAGCAGTAATTACTAGAAGAACAACAATTCGGGGTTTGGATATCTCCATTATTTCATTAAA
>JANQNM010000039.1 GCA_028279625.1 Candidatus Nitrosopumilus sp.
GTAGATGTGTTATCAGAAGTTGTAGCCTCAGATGATTCTGTATCTTCAGCTGGTGTAGAAGAAGATGAGGTGGAATCATCTGAGATAGTTGGATTAGTATCAAGTGAAGGAATATCAGCATATGCCATTGGCCAATATGATGATGAAATTGAAAATGGTGTAATTGCAATTGATGATAATAAAATTAAAACAAAAACAAAAGCTAATGGTTTATGAAGTTTTGAAATATCAAATTCAAATCCTTCAGCACGAAGTAACAAAAATAAAACAAATGGAACAAAAATAATTAAAATATATTGTTGATCAGTTTCCGAAATTGAAAAATTATTTAAATTATCATAAGAAAGTGAAACAGAATTTAGATCAGTAAAGAAATTTTCTAAAATTGATTCAAAATTATTTAAATTATGCAATTGATTATTTTCTAAAATCTGAAGTGGATCTATTACTGAAGAAGAATATTCAGACATTAACAAATCTGAAGAAGTAATTCGATCGTTAGCAGTATATTCATCAATTAATAATGAATCAATTTTAGAATTTTTCTTTCTGTCTTTAATTTTATCAATTTGAGAAATTCTATCAAGTGTTGCTTGTGGTTGATTCATTATTGAATTGATTGCAACAGTTTGTTCAAGAATTGAAGAAGTTATGTCTAAACTTTCAGAAAGGTAAATTGTTTTTCCTAAAGTTTCAGATGTTGATACGATAGTTGGTTGGAGTATTTCATTTCTTTTTTGTGGAGAGTTTGCTGCCATACCAACTGATTCTTGTAAAGAAACTGAAATGCTTCTGGATTCTTTTGGTGTAGAAGAAACAATTGGTGCAGTTTCAAAAGCTGAATCAGTTGTTGTATTTTCAGCAAATCCAAATGGAATAGTTGATGTTATTAAAAATAAAATTGTGATTAGGGATAAGACAGATTTCAATTAAAAACGCCCCCAACACAAAAAGTTGCAAAAATTTCTTGGTGTAGAATTGATTTTGCAGAATTTTGGTGTAGACTTTCGTCTAGGGGATTGAAAAAACCGATCATACTATCCAAAGGATAGTCTAAGGTATCCACCTCATCTTCTTCTACACCAAGAAAAAATTAGTCACAAAAAACAATAAACAGGCTGGAAATGTTCATCCAACACTGATTCCATGGTGGAAATTAACTTAACAAGATGGTCCATTTTGGATCTATCATTTTGATCGTTTTTTTTAAGAAAAATTGAGAAAATAGAAAAATTTTGGACACAACTGAAAAACTATTCAAATGAAGGAATGTTGTAATGTTGTTGTAATGTTGTTGTAATGTTGTTGTAATGTTGTTGTAATGTTGTTGTAATGTTGTTGTAATGTTGTTTGTCTAATTAGTAGCAGGTAAATTTTGTGATTCACCAAGATTGATTTCTTTGATTTGGCTTTTTCCAGATGGTAATACGCGAACAAAATCATCAATAGAAATATTTTTTGCAATGTCTTCATCAAGTTTTAAAAATTCAACTTTGATTTTTTTTGCGGTATCAACCATTTCAGAACCATGTGGTTCAATAATTGCATAACAATAAGAATATTTTTTCATAGCTTCAATAGGACCACATGTTAAAACATAATCAATGTCTTGTTGAATGATTCCAACAGCTAGTCGAAGAGTTTGTCCTTTGATAAAATTTCTTTGTCCTTCAATTGTAAAAGATCCTTTTGGTAAGAACTGTCCACTTGGTGCAGATTTTTTTACTTGATCAGGATTTACCCAATATGCACTTAGACCATACATTCCTTCTCTCCAAGCTCTACTAAAACAAACAGTTGCATGTGCAACTTCATTCATACTAATTATTGGTGCACTAATAGAATTTTTAATAATAAAAAATGGTGAACCAAAAATTTCTGCATGAAAAATTTTATCATTCTTTTGCATTTGTTTTCTAATTACTGCAGAATTTGATGCAGCATCTCGTCCACCTACTGCAAGGTAACCGTCAGACGTAAAAAACCATCTATATCTTTCATACCATTTCTTTTTTCTAATTTCAGAAACAAGAACAGAGTCTTTTTCTAATTCAGTTTTGTTTTGAAGTTTTTCAAGTTTCTTTGTAGTTTTGATTTTAATTTCTTCTATTGCAGGTACAGCTTTTGATTGATGTTTTGCTTCGTTAAACAAAATTGATGCAATTGATTGTAATGAAGATGAAAAATCAATTTTGATTTTTTCATTTGCAATAATAATTAATGAGATTCCTTTTTCGATACTTAATTTTGCATTTAATGTAGAAAGAATTTGTTTTGCTTTATCATCTTCAATAGAAACAATTCCTTTTGAAACCATTTCAAATAACGAGTTGGCGACATTAGAAATTAAGCGTGATTTTTCTTTAACAGTTTCGATTGCTTTTTCTTGTTCGTTAATTTGAGTTTGTAACTCTTTGATTTTCTTTTCAGAACCACTCGATTGAATAGATTTTCCTTGTTCAACAATTGATTCAGTAAAAACAGTATCTAATCCTTCAATGAAGCTATTAACAGAAATTTGTTCTTCATTTGATTTAGTTAAATTGATTGGTAAGACTTCAGATTTTTCCTTTCTTATGATTACTGGTTTATGTTTTCCTGTGATTACATCATTAACAACTTGTTTTGTTGTTTCAAAAATTTTTTTTATTTGTTCAGAACCTAATTGGTTACCAATAATTTTTGAATCTATATTTGCAATTGTAAAAATTCCTTCTGCGTATTTTTTTGGTAAACCTAATGTTCTTCCAAGCCATTTAACTGCAGACAGATCAGTCGTTTTCAAATCTAAAAAATTTGTTTCTGCAATATTGAAAATATCCAAACCATTTTGAGGAGGCAAAGCATACTCCAATCCTACTCTAAGTTGCCTATGTCTAACATCAATTGAATGTTGTAGAGCAAGAATCTTCATTTGGTTATTACAAAGAAGAATATTTCCGTCGCCAAAAAATTCACCTACTAAAACAAATTCTTTTCCAAATCCTTCAAAGACAAAATATGCAATTCGTTCTGAACCTATTTGTTTAATTTCTTTTAATTTTAAACGTAAGAGATCATTTCGTAATCTTTTTTGTAATTTGTTTGGTTCCATTTGATCAATCTTTACAGAGGTCAACCAAACACCTAAAGTAGAAATCATCATGAAAAGATCATCTTTTTCTGTATGGTGTAGTTTGAAGAGAATGCTATCTTTTGTTATTCCATAAATATTACTAACATAGTAATCTTGAACTTTTTCTGAAATCTGATTTACAAGATAACGAAGTTCAATTCCAGCAAGTGTCATAAACTTAGGTTTGTTATCTGAAATTAGACTCTTGCTATCATCTATGCTCAAAAATTACCAAAGATTTTAAACGAGGTTTATTGAAGTCACGCTAGAAATTTCCTTGGCAAGATTCAAAAAGAAAAAATCACAACCAACTCCAGGACCAGATGATTCAAAAAAAGAATCGCCTGTAGAGGAAGAAAAAATTCCTGAAACTGAAAATACCGAAGAAACATCACCACAGACTCCACCATCAGAACCACCGGTTAGTGAGGCTGAGAAAAGTGAGAAAGATAGAAAATTAAATAAATTATTTTGGTTGCGTGTTGCATTAGCTGTTATTGCAGGAACAGCTGCTACATTCATCTTTGAAGATATAGAAGGCGAAGAAAGAAGATGGGCATCAATTGCATTTATGATAATAGTATTTTTTGTAACAATAATTATTGCAAAAGGAATGAAG
Organism: Candidatus Nitrosopumilus sp.; assembly: GCA_028279625.1. Taxonomy (GTDB): domain Archaea; phylum Thermoproteota; class Nitrososphaeria; order Nitrososphaerales; family Nitrosopumilaceae; genus Nitrosopumilus. The sequence continues at coordinate 3,735 of JANQNM010000039.1, forward strand.
ATGCAATTACCATCATCAGATAGAAAAAAGATTGTCACACAAGCAATAGGAAGTTATGTCTTCTTGTACTTGTTTACATGGATTGTAAGCTACACATTAGTTCATTCAGGAAATGTCTCCAGTGGAATTAACATCTAATTCATTAATTGTAAGAAAGAGAGGATAAACTAATGTGGAATTTTAAAACTCCTGGAATTCCAGATGAGTTGTTTGAAAGAACTGAAAAAGTACCAATTACTAAAGAAGAAGTTAGAGTAATTCAGATAAGTAAAGCAAGGTTACAACCAAATCAAATTGTTTATGATATTGGTTGTGGTAGTGGTTCAATTTCCATCGAAGCAGCTATTCAAGTAGAATCTTCTGGAAAAATTTTAGCTATAGATTATGATGAAAATGCAATAGAATTAACAAAAAAGAATGCAGAAAAATTTCAAATTGAAAACATTTCATATATTTTGGGTAATGCTAAAGAAAAAATCATTGATCTAGAACCTGCTGATACAATTTTTGTTGGAGGAACGGGAGGAGATACTGCTAAGATTGTAGAGTTATCTCAAAGCAAATTAAAATCAGGTGGAAGAATTGTTATTGGCATAATTCAGATCGAGACTTTATATGCAGTATTACAAATACTTGAGAAACTAGACTTTGAATCCATAGATATTACTCAAGTTACAATTTCTAAGAGTAGAAAAACTAGTACAGGTACTATGATGCTTGCACGAAATCCGGTAACAATAATTTCTGCAACAAAATCCTAATCTAGCTTTTTAATTGGGATTAAATCACAGAATTTGTGTCAGGTTTAATTGGAATTGGAGTAGGTCCAGGAGATCCCGATTTACTTACGGTAAAAGCTGTAAAAGCAATTCAAAATGCAGATATCATTATGTGTCCAGCCTCCAAAGAAGACAGGCCCAGTATTGCATTATCAGTTGTTTCATCATTAATTGATAAGACAAAAAATCAAGAAATTGTTAAGCTAATTTTTCCAATGACAAAAGACAGGGACGTTTTGGAACAAACATGGGAAAAAAATGCAAAGATTATGGCGGAAAAAGTTTTGTCAGGAAAAAATGTTGTCTATCTAACAGTAGGTGATCCATATTTGTATAGCACATGGATCTATATGCATAAAGATCTAGAAGAAAAATATCCTGACATGAGCATTAGTGTAATTCCAGGAATTGTTTCCATGTTTACATTTGCGTCCAAAGTTGGAGTAAGTATTGCAGAAGGTGCTGAAAAAGTTGCAATTATACCATCTTGTTATGACTTGTCTAGCGTAAAAGAGATTGCAAAGAATTCTGAAACTATGGTATTTCTAAAAGATGGGAGATATTTTGATCAAGTTATTGATGTTCTAAAAGAATCAGGATTTCCAGATAATTCGATATTTGCAATTGGACAGGATCTTGGAACAGAAAATGAAGTAATTAGAAAATTGACATTAGGTGAAGTAAATGATGATACATTAACGACAAAATATTTTTCTATTTTGGTGGTAAAACGTGTCTGATGTTTTCTTTGTTGGATGTGGACCAGGTGATCCAGAATTAATTACAGTAAAAGCTAAAAAATTAATTCAAAAAGCTGATATTGTTGTTTATTCAGGTTCATTAATTCCTGAACCAATTTTGAAACTTTGTAAAAAAGGAAAATTATATGATGCAGCAAAACTTGTCAGAGAAGAAATTTTTGATTTGTTATACAAAAATGCAAAAAAAGACAAATTAGTTGTAAGACTTCATGATGGAGATCCATCAATTTATGGTGCAATTAAAGAACAAATTGATAATTTAGAAAAAAAAGGAATTGAATCAGTAGTTGTGCCTGGAGTTACTGCATTTTTAGCCTCGGCAGCTGCTTTAGGAACTCAATTAACACTTCCAGGAATTACTCAAACAATTATTGTAACAAGAGCTGAATCTAGAACAAAAGTTCCAAAACGAGAAAAGATTTCAGAGCTTGCAAAACATAAAGCTACTTTGATTTTTTATCTTAGTGTACATCTAGTAAATGATTTAGTTAAAGAAGCTCTGGCAGGTGGTTACAAAAAAAGTACCCCTGTTGCAATTGTATATAGAGCGAGTTGGAAAGATCAAAAAATTGTAAAAGGAACTTTAAATGATATTGCAAAAAAGATTAAAGAAGAAGGAGTTACAAAAACTGCAATTGTAATAATTAGCAATGTTATAGATTCAACAACATATGAATATTCAAAACTATATGATAAAAAATTTAGTCATGGTTATCGGAAAGCAAAATTAAATTGATAAAGTAAATACTTTATTTTTAATTCCAAAATTTGAAAGGTTTTTTTGAAATAATCTAGGATCACCTGATGTGTAGATTTTTAACGAATTTCTTTTTGATTGGTTATAATTAATTTTTTTAAAAAGTTTTTTTGCAACTAAATTTCCTGGATCAATAAATTTAACATTTGGAAATTGACTTTCCAAAAGAGATCTAAGAAAAGGTAAGTGAGTACTTGAAAGGGTTATTGTATCAATTGAATTTTTAGAAATAATTTTTTCTAGATTTTTTTTAATTATTTTTTCACAAAATGATTTTCTTGTAAGAAATTTTCCAGATTCAACAAGATCTACAAGTTCAGAACCATTAATTTTAAAAATTTGAAATGACTTGGATGATTTTTCATTAACATATTTTGATAATCCTTTACTGTTAATTGCTGATTTTGTTGCAAGTATTCCAATTTTTTTTGTCTTTGAGAATTTTTTAGATTCAATTAGAGGAGGTTTGACACCAGTAATTTTAGGATTTGAGAAATTTAGCATGAGACTAGGAGTGTTTGAGGCCATAACAATAACATCTGGAGAAAATTGTGTTTCAAGCTTTTTGAGTGACTTGTTGATAATTGAGCCTAATTGTGCCTGAGATTTTTGTCCATAAGGATAGTTTTGTTGGTCAGCAAAGTAGATAATTTCAGCCTTGAATAGTTTCTGAATGGCTTTAATGATTGAAAGTGAGCCTAAACCAGAATCAAAAACAACGATTTTTGCCACAAACTTTAGGCATGATTCAAGAATAATAGTTTGTTAGCTAAATTTTGTTCAAAGTGGATCTAAATTTACACCGTCCATTAAGACCAAATTCCTAAACTAGCAGACATGCCAAACTTCGACAAATCTTGGGCTCGACAAGAGACCCAAAGCGTAACTGGCAAACTCCGTGAAGCAGTAAAGCCTCAAGGTGCATTAAAACCACGAATCCAAACTGCAGTTAACAAACTACAAGTCCAAATTTCCAAAATGGACACAATGTTAAACAAACTGCACGAAAGAGATGCGCAACTCTTTCAACGAGTCGTGACTGCAATGCAGCAACATGATACTAGCACAAGTAGAGTTTTGTCTAACGAATTAGCTGAAATTCGTAAAGTTACAAAGATGCTCGGCAACGCAAGAATGTCATTAGAACAAGTCCAACTAAGACTGACAACTATTCATGATCTTGGTGATGCTATGGTAGCAATTGGACCAGCAATGTCTACAATGAAGGGATTGAAGTCATCGCTAGGAAGATTCATGCCAGAAGCAGATTCAGAATTGAATAGTATGACCCAGACACTTAATGGACTGATGATGGATTCACTTGCAGGAGATTCATTTAACATGGAATCTGATGTTTCAAGTGAAGAAACTGATAAGATTCTTCAAGAAGCATCTGCAGTAGCTGAGCAACAGATAGGAGATAAATTCCCATCTGTACCATCTTCAACTGGACTTTCGTCTCAAACCTCTACTTCAAGTTTTGAATAGAGAAAAGGACGAAAAGTTCATTCTTTTTGTTTTAATTTTTTAAAAGATAGAATTGTTTCTATACAAATCTTATTGAATAGATAGTTTTTTTATGCTATCCTGGTGAAGAGCCTTCTTTATTTACAAATGTACACTCAAAATTATCTTCCAAGTTTGGTGTAAAGACTGTAGTATTGTCAAGGGATATACCATTTTCTGAGCAATTTGAACTATCTAATGTGTAAGGAGACGGAATAGGATTAATTTCAGTTACAGTATATGTTATGTCAGGTATTAGATAGATAATAGTAGAAGAAACAGGTGTAGTATCTGCAACATTGATTGAAATTAGTGGAAGTGATGGTTCAGAACTGGTTATTTCAAACCAAAATTCACCACCTGATCCTGAGAGTATTGATTTTGTAATTGTCAGAGTTGGTAATGCAAGTACATTAACTGTTCTAGTTAGTGTAGGAGCATAGTTTCCTGATGGATCTGCACAGTCATAAGTTAATTGATATGTTCCAGGAGCAGAAGGATCAACAGGAACACCTCCATCATCTACTGTTACATCACTTGTTAAATCTACACCATCATCATCAATACAGCTGAATCCCGGATCAAAGTATGGATCACCATCAAGATTTTGGGTAATTACTTGAGGATCCTCACCTAGAAGTGTAAGTGTTGGTGGTGTTGTATCCGGAGTCATTACAACATTAACAGTTCTGGTAGCAGTAGCTGTATTTCCTGTAAAGTCAGCACAAGTGTAAGTTACAATATAATCATCAGGGAATGAAGTATCTGTTGGAATTCCATCTACTGTAACATAATCAACAGGATCAACTAGATCACCATCTGTTTCATCAACACATGTGTAAAATTCTTCTTCATATGCATCACCTACTTCAATTTCTTGAGGATTATCACCTAGAAGTGTAAGTGTTGGTGGTGTTGTATCTAATTCTTCAAGAACGTTAACAGTTCTGGTAGCAGTAGCTGTATTTCCTGTAAAGTCAGCACAAGTGTAAGTTAATGTGTAGACACCTGGAACATTAGGATCAACAGGATTGCCTCCATCATCTACTGTTACATAATCAACAGGATCAACTAGATCACCATCTGTTTCATCAACACATGTGTATCTTGGTTCAGTAAATGTATCTCCTTCATTTAGATCAAGAGGATTATCACCTAGAAGTGTAAGTGTTGGTGAAGTTTTATCAACAAAGATTACTTCTACAGGTCTAATTACCTGAGTAGCTGCATTTCCTGAAAAGTCTAAGCAGTCATAGGTGACGTTGTAAATTCCAGGAGTTGAAGTGTCAACGGTAGGACCACCAATTACAACACTTCCATCAATTTGACCATCAGTCTCATCAAAACAAGTTGCACCTTCTTCAACATAATTGTCATCATCATCTAGAACGGGAGCTGGATCACCTACTAGTGTGATAACAGGTGGAACAGTATCAGGTACTGGAATACAATCTGGACAGTCAGTTACTTCAGGTAAAGAGCTGCCTGTACTAATTTCACCAGAAAGCTTTCCACCAAAGTGTTTCTTGCCAAGTAATAACGAGGCCTTACCTTCTCCAGATTTACCTTCAAAATCACCTTCTCCACCAGTTATTGTAAAGTCAAGATCACCTGAACTTAGATATTTTTTATTGCATATTTCACCTGAAAAGTCCATTGTGAGTATGTTACCCATTCTGAAGTCATAGGTTCCTTGTGCAGTTATAGGAGTACATCTATCTTCATTATGATTTCCACCATGATGGTTGTTATCATCATTATCATCACCATCGTCATCATCGTCGTCGTGGTGATGTCTGTCATATTTTATGGCCTTTTGAGCATATTTCCATGCTTTTTCATAGTAATCAATACCCCTATCGAATTTACCTTGATTTACATCTCTGTCACCTTTTGCAAGATACTCTAGTGCTTTATCAATAGATTTTTCAGATTTTCTATCATCAGATGAAGATTGAGCATCATCTATTGCAGTTTGTGCGAAATCTCTATCAATTTGAACTATATCATCAATAACTTCCTGAATTGTTTCTAAGAAAGATTCAGATTCTTTTGATATCTTCATTAGATATTTTACTGCTTTTTCTTCTTGATGAATGGATTTGTAACCATATTTTGAATTTAATGTATTTTCATCTTTCCAGTATTTTGAGTCAAGACTATTTTCTATTCGTTGAATTGCTTTTTTAATTTCTTTTTTAGTTTGTTTTGATTCTGCAGTTTCACTTTGATCTTTTAATGTATCAACTAAATCTGATTTTTGATCCTGAATAGAATTTTCTGGTTCTGGTTCTGGTTCTGGTTCTGGTTCTGGTTCATTTAGAACAAATGTTCCAGTTCCTTTTACATACTTGAATTTTTCATCTCCAATATAGAAATAACCAAGTGTTCCCCATACTCCATCTTTATGTTTTCCAACAAATTTTGAAGAAATATCTTCAGGACTTCCTTCTCCTTGTTTAAGTAAAGTTTTACCTGGAGGAATAGTAAATGTAGTTCCGTCTAATATTACTTGGATATCACTTTGTCCAACATTTGTTAATGCATATCTTTCTGAATCAAAAATTACACTATCATCATCAGTAAGAGTTGAAGTGATTATTGAACCATCATCAGTTTGAAATTCTGCTGCAACATCTTCTCCGCCTACTGTAAACGCAGTATCATTACAAGAGAGTTCAATTTCCGAATTAGAGAGAGTTAGTAGTGTATCATCACAAATATGAACGAGTTTTTGTGTTGTAGAGATGATAGTTGCATGTGTATTTGTAGGATCGCCTTCTACTGAAATTGTATCATCATATCCATTAGGGAATTTTCCAAAAGTCTTTCCTACTAAGAAATCAAAATCAAAAGAAGAAAATGCAATAGGATCTGTTAATATGGCTTCATCTGGAATTAGAGGGGATGCAAAGCCAGTTTGAGTGTCTACTGGGGCTAAAAATACAAAGAGGTCATCATTGCTATCTTTACATTGTAATGAAACATTGAGAATACCATCTAAATCAAAATCCAGTGCTCCAGGTATACATTCATCAAATCCTGAAGTTCCCCACGAACCAACTTGTGTTGGAGTGCCATCAATTGGATTCAAAGTAAATAGACCGTTTTGATTTCCAAAATAGAAAATTCCATCTTTACTAATTGCAAGTGCATTTCCTTCAGAGTTTGTTACGATAGTACCAACTAGTGTTCTTTGTCCAAACTTTGTATCTATGGTGTAAAGCTCAACAGGATCAGTTAGTGTAGTTCCTTCTTTTGTACAAAATAGTTTTCCATCAGGAGAAAATGAAATATCATGACAGAAAAAGTTGTTAAATCCACTAAAGCCACCAAATTGAACATTAATTTCTCCTTGATTAATTAGAAATGAAACTTGAGATATTCCTGGATCTCCTTCACTTAGATCTGGAGAAGCTGAAGCAATCAATCTTCCTTCAGGAGAAAAGACTAGACCATCTACAAATGTATCAGTATCTTCTCCAAGAGTTTCAATTATGTTTCCAGTAGTTTTATCAAGCTCAAAAAATTGTGCTGTACTACCATCTCTTCCTGAGGCAGTAATTAGTTCTTCAGCATAGACATTACTTAATGCAGAACCAGGAATTAGTAATAAGGATGCAATAGAAAATAAAATGAAAAAATTAATTTTTTTCAATATTCTTACTTACTGTGAATTTCATATAAAATTATGTAATTGTAATTTTTCAAAAATACGAAAATCGAAAATTCCCAAAAATGGGAATGATAGAAAATACAATTTGGGGAAAAATTGATTTTCAGTTTTGAAAAATTACATCATGATTAAATATCAAAAACTGTACTACGCAAAAATTTTGTTAAGAAAAACTAGTTCCAGAGTTTTTCTTTAAATGTTAATTTCTTGTTTAGAATAAAATTACTAAATGCTGCAGTAGCAATTGCAGAAATTAATGCTAATGGATAAGAGACGTCATGAGAGTCTACTAACCAAAATACCATTCCTAATTGAACAAGTGCACCTAGAGAGCTAAACATACTGAATTTTCCAAATTGTGACAAAGTCTTCTTTCTTGAAAAGTCTCTGTCTTCGAATGTCCATATCTTATTTAATACAAAATTTGATGTAATTGAAGCCATAATTCCGAAAATATTTGCATGAATATACCAAAAATCAGCAAGTCCAGCTGTAAAGAGCATAGAAACTAAGTAATTTACTAGAAAACCAGATGCACCAACTGTAAAGAATCTAGCAGCCTTTGAAAAGAAACGAACTGAATTACGTTTTTCGTTTGTTGCTTGAATTTTCCCATGTCTGTACAATTTCCATACAGATTTAAAATAATCAATGATTGTAGAGCTATCTAATTTGCTGGATCCAAATTGTCTGTTTTCAAAAGTATATGGTATTTCTTTTACGTTAATCCCTTTTGTTTTTACAAGTAATTCTAAGAGAAATTTGTAACCAAGTGCATCAAAATTTAATTCTTGTATAATATTTTTTTTAAAAGCAAAAAATCCAGACATTGGATCTTTAGTTTTTACATCTAATCCTTTTTTTGCAATTATAGTTGCAATCTTACTCATTAGTTTTCTTTTAGTTGTCCAACCTTGGATATTTCCTCCTGTAATGTATCTTGATGCTACAACTAGATCACATTGATATTGTTTAAAGGTCTCAATCATTTTGGGAATAATTTGTGGCGGATGAGAAAAATCAGAATCCATGACTACTATTGTTTCTGCTTTGGCATTTTGTATTCCGTTTAAGATAGCAGAGGAGAGGCCATTCTTTGCTTTTCTATGAATTACATCAATTGTATTTTCAGTAATTTTTTTTATGTTTGAGATATAATCCTCAACAATTTTTCCTGTCCCATCAGGAGAATTATCATCAACAACTATTGTTTGAGTACTGATTCCTTTAGGTACATTCTCACGAATTGATTTTAGAATGTTTACAATGTTTTGTGATTCATTATAAGTTGGAACAATTATTGAGATTTGAGGATTCTTCTGTACCATGCTCTATTTCACAGCTACCCTGAAACAAATGAATATTAATTTATAATAAATTTCATGCCTAGGTTATCTTTAGTTTACAAGATTTTTAGGAATTTTTGAGGCTTAATGGAATTTTGTCAATTTAGCCTTAGATTGAATAGCAATTACACTAACAATCAGAATTACAAGAATCATTATAGGCAGATTCATTTCTGGAAGAGATTTGTCTGGAGATATTATATCACCCCATGATGAAGGAGAAGGAATTTGAGAGTTTTCTCTTGTTGCATTATGTGGCCAAGAATAGAATTTTTCTAAACTTGCATCATAAACGGATAGATAAAATCCATAATTATCTGAACGTTCAAACAATTTGATTGGAATTTTGAATTCATAGCTTGGATGAGGTGTTTTGGAATATCGATCATCCTGATCAGAAACTGAACTTATAGCAATGAAATTTTCAATGTTATCGATTTTTTTCATAATTGATTTTGAATCATCAATGGAAGTTCCTTGAAAAATGTTACCTGTATCACTTCCTAATAGAACGGAAAAACAAAAATCGTTTTCATCAAAAGTTTCTTGTTTCTCGTTTTTTGCATCAAAGCAAACTGTAGCTTCATCATTAAATTCATCTAATGTCAGATCATCAACAGGATCAATGAAGATATAGATGTAGTCACCTTGATGAGCTGTCCTAAGATGAATTGATACATTATATTCTTCATAGTTAATCTGGTTATGACTAGAATGTTTCCATTCTAAATTTGTCCATTTCCCATCAAAAATTACATCTTCCATATACAATGATTTAGAAATCAAAATAGGTTCAGAGTTTGCAAGAACATTTTGTATTGGAAATAAAGTAAAAGCAATTAAAAAAATATAGAAAAATAATTTCAATTTCATTTTGATATCAATCAAGAAATATAAAAAATCAACGAAAAGCAGTCAAGTTTATAGCAATGAAAAAGCAGAATTTATTGTGGCAAAATATGTTATGATTGGGATTATACTTACAGCAATCATTGGAACAATTATTGCAACTGTTATAATTACAGATTCTCAAAATAACATGAATTCTATCTCAGAGGAAGATTCTGTAACAGTAGAATTAGATGAATTTGAAGAGAATGTAGAAAATACAGGAAAAGAGATAACAATTGAACTAGAGGAATCTATAGGTCTAAAACAATGACAAAAAGTGCCAAAAAGGATCATTTAGTATAGGGTTTTTTGCCAAGCTACTAATAACTTAGGCTTGAGTATACCACTCAATGAAAAGAACAACAACTATTGCATTGTTCGCAGGCATATTTGCCGTTGCATTAGGAACATTAGGATTGAGTGGAAGTTCTTCTACTGCTCTAATGGTTCAGGCAGCACCACATACACAAGAAGTTGGCATGCTAGGCCATGTTCAATATACAGTGTTAGATGATAACGGTTCAATTAAGGCATATATGCAAACTGACAATATAGTAGTTCAAGAAGGAAAAGACTGTGCAGCATCAAGAATCTTTGAAACAGGTACAGATCCAGGCAAATGTACAAAAACAGGAAATGACTTTGATTTCATTGCAATTGGAAATGCTACTGGTGGTACAATCGATGAAAACCAAACACAATTGAATGGTTCAGGTTGTTCTGGCGGTAATCCAGGTGCAGAAGGTGAAATGGCTAGACGACAAGTTGATCCAGACTTTACTACTGCAGGTACTGGCGGAGATGATAATGGAACAGTTGTAGAACTAGAAACTGCAAGTCCATTTACATTTGACAAAAACAATGCAACCGATGTAATTGATTCAGGCATTTTCAATGGTAACTATGGAGATGCTGCTTCAGCAAGTGCAGTTTGTGCAGACAACACCCACGCAACAGCTGATTGGGACTTGTTTGCAATCCAAAAACTCAATGCTGACGACGGAATCACTGTAAGTGATGGAGATAGTCTCTCAGTCAAGTGGACAATCACAGTAGGATAAGATTGAAATTTTTTTAGAAAGCAATCTTGTCTTTTATTTTTATATTTTCTAAGAATTATTTAGTTTATAATATTTACAATTCTTTTTAATTTTACATACACCACACATTGGAGAAATTGGTTTACAGATATTTTGTCCATACATAACAAATGTGTCATTAATTTCAATCCAATATTTTTTTGGAATTTTTTTCATTAGTTCTTGTTCAGTTTCTTCAGGAGTTTTGGTTTCTACAAGCCCTAGTCTATTTGAGATTCTGTGAACATGGATATCAACAGGTATTGCTGGCTTTTCAAAAGCATATACCAATACACAATTAGCAGTCTTTCTACCTACTCCAGGTAACTCAACTAATTTTTCCAAGTCATCAGGTACTTTTCCTTTGTATTTAGAGTCAATAATCTTGGCTACTTCGATAATTCTCTTAGATTTTACGTGGTAGAAGCCTATTGATTTGATGATTTTTTCTATATCTTTGACCTTAGCATTGGCTAAAGCTTTTGCATTTTTGTATTTTGAGAACAAAACCTTGACAACTTTGGTTGTGTTTTCATCTTTAGTTCTTGCAGAGAGAATTGTTCCAATAAGAATGCTAAAGGGTCCCCCAGTTTCAGCTTCGTGAAGTTCTCTTAGAGCAGTCATTCTAGGAGGTTTTACTGAATTCATGGTATTCATCATACCACGAAGAATTTTTTCCATGTTCATTTGATAATTTACGTACAAGTATTATATCTGTAATAGTTAACCATGTCATGGAGTTAACAAGAGAAGAAGAGTCAGCACTAAAGGGAGAACAGGGAGAAATTATGCAGATGGCATATAGAATTTTAGTTGCAACAGGTGAAGCTACAGATGCTGAAAAGTTAGTTCCAATTGAATGGGCACATCTTTCAGGTGTAAATTATAATACTATTGGTGATGCAGGAGAAGAATTTCTTTCAAGTATTAGTAAAGATGCAAGAGTCAAAGTAAAAACTACTTTGAATCCAATGGGATTTGATTTTGATAGTGTTTCGAATTATAATCTAGATGAAAATTTTATTGCAAAACAATTGTCAATAAAAAATTCTTATGAAACAATGGGTGTCACTCCATCTTTTTCATGTATTCCATATGAAATATTTGATAATCCAAAAGAAGGAACCCAAGTTGCGTTTGCAGAAAGCAATGCTGCAATTCATGCAAACTCTTATGATAATCTAAAAACAAACAAAGAAAGTGCTTTTAGTGCATTAGCAAGTGCACTAACTGGAAAAAGTCCATACTCTTCTCTTAGAAAAGAAGATTCGCCAAATCTAACAATTAGAATGAAAGTTGATAATCCAAATGAATTGACATACGGAATGTTAGGATTTTTTGCAGGTAAAGTAGGTGATACGTCTGTGAATATTTCAGGATTAGGTCCAATGGATAATCGTCAATGTAAGGCCATGTGTGGAGGAATGGGAACTTCAGGAACTTGTGCTAAATTTCAATTTGGTGACGGTGAACCAGGTTGTGAAAAGGTAGATTTTGATGAAAAAGAGATGCAAAATGTTCATGACGAATTAAACACTGCTGAGAAAGGAGATTTGATAACTTTGGGCAGCCCACAATTAGGGTTAGAAGAGATTTCAGATCTAACATCAAAGTTGAAGGGACGTTCCTTCAAGAAACGATGTATGATATTTTGTCCAAGATCTGTCAAAGAGCAAGCAAGAAAAATTGGATATACAAATGAATTAGAACGTGCAGGATGTGAAATTCTTTCAGATTGTTGTACATGTCTAACACCACTAATTAACAAAGAGGAAGTTGATGCAGTGACTACAAATAGCATTAAGGGTGCATTTTATCTAAAAAATTCAAATGGTGTAGATGTAAACCTAAAATCATTATCAGAAATAGTTGAAGATGAGACAAGTTGAAAAAAATTCTAGTAAAAGGTAAAGCTCAAGGAATAATATTAAAATCAGATATGCCAATTAATTTTCTTGGTACTGTAGATAAGAAAACAGGAATAATTAGTGATAAGAATCATGAGCTGTTTGAAAAATCAATTAAAGATTCAATTCTAGTTTTTCCATCTGGTGTTGGAAGTAGTGTAGGTGCATATACAATTTATTCAATCAAATCAAATGAAGCTTCTCCACGTGCAATGATTTGTCAAAAAGCGGATCTAACTGTTGCAACAGGATGTGCTCTGGCTAATATCCCACTTGTTACGGTAACAGAAGATGAATTTTCATATTTTAAAAATGGTCAAAAAATTTCTTTAGATACAGGCGCTAAAAACCCAATTTCTATAAATGATTAGTTTCGCTTTTTGGTAAGAAACAAAACTCCAACAATAACACCAACACCTGCTGCTACAAAAAATGGAAACAAAGCAAATACATTTTGTGATGGATCACCAGATAAGAATTCCATTGTTAGTGTGCCTGAATTTACTGCTGGAGGATCAGTAGAACCTTCTTTTCCATGAACAGAATACGAATCTATTGCAAATACTCCAATATCCAGATTAGTTACTACAATTCTAACTCCATTGTTTACTGTCATTCCTGCTTTGTCAGTATAGGAAACAATTGACTTCAAGTCAGGATTCCATCCTCTATCTAGATCTCGATGAACAACAATGTATCCTTCATCAGGTGTTTGAACTGCAACCCAATACTTGTAATCAGGTTGTGAACCCATTCCTATTTCAATAAATTCATCATCAGATTCTTGATCATAAAATCTTATGACAGCGTTCCCATCTGGATTTGCATATAATAGATTGTTATCAAATGTAACTTGCCAGCTAATAGCATGAACTTTATCAAGTGTTCTAACTGGAGCTTCTCGCAAAACTGTGTTAAATTCATCAGAAGGAATTACAATTTCATCAATTATGAGTGAAGGATTGATTGATTCTTGAGCATTTACTGTCGTAATTGAAAACCCTACAAAAAGCAGAAACAGAATTAGATATTTCACAAGCTACACCAAGTTTGATTGAATAAATATCTAATCAACAAATGGCTTTGGATGATCTAAGATTACCTTTGCAACTTCAGGTCTCAAAATAAATTTGGATGGTGCTTGACCATTTTGAATCATCTCTCGGAGTTTAGTTCCACTGATTTGCTCTTTTTCGTCATCATCACATGGACATGCTTTTGGAGTTGTGTATGTTAAACATCTTCTGCAATAGAAAAATGCTGGGAAAAATACCGGAGCAATTTCAAGTTCTGGATAATCATCAAATATTTTTTGTGCAGCAAAAGGATCATAGAATTTTCCAACACCTGCATGATCACGTCCAATGATGATGTGAGTACATCCATAGTTTTGTCTCATAATTGCATGATGAATTGCTTCTTTTGGTCCTGCATACTTCATTTCAGTATGTAACGTTCCAAGTTTGCATCTATTTTCAGGATAGTACAACTTTATCATGGTCTCATAACATTTTATGATTACTTCATCAACAAAGTCACCAGATTTTTTCTTTCCAATTATTGGATTAACAAATACACCATCACGTGTAGTAATTGATGTTTTTTGGAGCATCTCATGAGCTACATGTGGAGGATTTCTTGTTTGAAATGCACAAATTGTCTTCCATCCAGCTTGTGCAAAGGCTTCTCTAGTTTGAAGAGGAGTAAGTCTATTTTTTCTGATTTCAGAATCTTCAGGTCTTTGGATATAGTCAATCTTTCCACCTACAAGAATATCTTTCATAGACATTGTCTTTGCAACACCTGGATGAGATGAATCTGTGGTTCCATAAACTCCCTGTGCAGTTTTTTCTTTATCAAATGTGAATGTCTCTTCTACATGTAAAATTGCAACTCCCGTACCTTGAGGATTTTTTAATAAAACATCACCTGCTTCTTTCATTTTTGAAGCAGTTTCTTCATCTACATCTAGAACAATTGGAATAGTCCAAGCTAAATCATTTGCTAATCTCCCTCTAGATACTACACTTTCAAAGTCTTGTTGTCCTAGAAATCCTTCTAAAGGACTAAAGATTCCATCTGCAATATTTTCAACATCATTTGCAAGATCTTCTGTAATTGTTATAGAGAATAATCCAGTAGGATCTGCTTGAGTAATTCTGTTAACTAGTACTCCACCATGTGGTTTAATTGAATTGTTTTCTGACATGATACTCCTCTACTTAGGGTCTATATGAAGGCCACACTCTTTGTGCTCTCCTTGTTCCCACCACCATCTTCCTGCACGAAGATCTTCTCCAGGTTTTATTGCTCGAGTACATGGTTCACATCCAATACTTGGATATCCTTTGTCAAGAAGACTGTTGTAGGGCAAATTGTTCTTTTTAATATAGTCCTGAATTTGATCCCAAGTCCAATCAATAATTGGATTTATCTTTAGAATTCCTCCATGTCCTTTATCCAATTGGAACATTGAGACATCTTCTCGAATTTTGGTTTGGTCACGTCTTAATCCAGTAATCCATCCATTTAGAGTTTCAAGCATTTTGTTCATTGGATGAACTTTACGAATTTCACAGCAAAGTTTTCTATTCTCTACACTATCATAGAAGAGATTCACTCCTTTGTCTTTTACCATCTCTTCAACTTCTTTAGAATCTGGAAATAATACTTCAATTGAAATATTGTATTTTTTTCTGACAATATCCATTATGTCATAAGTTTCTTGAGGAAGTCTGCCGGTATCTAGTGTAAAGAATCTAAATTCAGGGTTAATCTTTAGCATGATATCCATCACTACGGCATCTTCAGCACCAAAGCTAGATGCTTTAGCAACTTTTGGATGAAGATTATCTGAAACCCATTGTAGAGCTTCTTCAGTAGTTTTTATTTTAGAATTAAGATTATCTACTTGTTCTTGTGTGAATCTTTCCACAAATTCATTTGAAATGTTTCTTTTATATTGATTACCCGAAATTTTGACCTAAATTATAAACAAGGAGATTTCAAAAAATAAAATATGGATGAAGTATCATATGTTGTAGTTTTTCCTAGCATATTTTCCAAAAATAAAATTCCAATATTAATTTCAAATATCAAAAAAATTCTAAAACTAAAGAATCAACAGTTCAAATCTGTCAAGCGTGATGGAGATATTATTCTAGTTGATGCAAATGATCCTGTTTTTGCATCTTCGGCTATCAGCTTTCTATTTGGAATAAAAGAGATTGCCATTGCAAGACAGATAAAAAATAGTTTTCAAGAAATTGTATCAGAAATTACTTCTGTTGGGGGAAATTTGCTTCTAAGAGGAGAGAAATTTCTTGTTAAAGTAGATGGAACATCAAAAGGATTTCTAACAAAAGACGTAGAGATTGCAGCAACGTCAAACATTATAGAAAAAAAATCAAAATTAGGAGCTACACCAGGTACTGATGAAAAATATGATAAATTATTGTATACATATCTTACAAAAAATAATGGATATGTCTGTATTTTTGCAGATAGAGGAAATGGAGGAATTCCATATCAATCTCAAAAAGAAAAAACAGTTTGTGCAGTTTATGATGAAATTTCTGCAGTTTCATGTTATGAGACAATCAAACAAGGTTATGACACAAAAATTATTGTTTGCTATAGAAATAAATCAGAATTGATGAATCTTGCTAAAGTCATTAATCACATTATTCCAAGATTAGTTCAAGAAAATATTGAATTGGAATTTTTTAATCTTAAGATCAATCCAAATGGAATTAGGAATTATCTGATTTATGTAAATTCAATTTTAGATATTTTGATGCAAGATCCTTGCAAACGAGTATCACTTGGATTATCACCACTTGTATTTTCTTCAGACTTTATTGATAATGCATTAAAATTAGTATTTGGAAAAAAGAAAATCCCACTAATTCCTCTATCTGGAGTAGATTCACAATTATTCAATGAAGCAAAAGAAATCGGATTAGAAAGAAATCTCAAAAAATTGGAGAAATTCATCTCATTTAGTTCAAACAAAATTCCTAAGCCATCAAAAAAGGAAGTTGATTTGGCCATCAAATCCAAGAAGACAATATCAATTTGTGTAGGCCCAAATAATGTTCATGATATTTTAGACTCGTTTGAAGAGAATCATTGAGAATTTAAACGGCATATCTGGTTTGAAATTGTGTACAAAATAGGAGAATTCATCTACCCATGGGGAAGTGGTCATTATTCTAGAATGATGAGGTTAAATGAGGTTCTTGGTTACTACATAAAAGAAGAATTTGAGGTTCATTTCTCAAGTAAAGACCACGTCTATGAAAAATTGTTAAAAAAATTTCCAAATGAAAAAGAAAGGATTCATGAAATTTTAATGCCAACACCAATTGATGGGAAATTTGGTCCAAGTGTTTCAATGTCATTAATGAATTTGTTATTACCAATCTCAAAAAACCCTCCACTTGTAAGACAAATTGCAAATTATTTGAGAGAAGAAAGAAAGCTCTACAATAAAGAAAAGTTTGATCTTGTAATTAATGATGGGGATATGGGTTCAAATATTCTTGCCAGAAATAGAAACATTCCAAGTTTATTCATAACAAATCAATTTAGACCAAAGTTATACAGTTCTAGATCATATCTCTATCCATCATTGATTTTTGTTGCAAAACAAATTGCAAAAGCTTCAAAAATACTTGTTGCAGATTCTCCTCCACCATATACAATGTGTGAGTATAATTTGAATTTCATTGATGAGGTTAAAGACAAAATCATGTATGTTGGTCATTTTACAAATAAAAAACAAATCAAAGAAGAGTCAGTTTCAGATTTGGAGAAATTGGTGAAAGATAATGAATTTGGTTATTGGATGCGAACCGGAAATATATCTACTAATGATGGAACAGGTCAAAGATATGAAGAAGCATTTCATCAAGATGAAATGATAAATGAAAAACGAATCATTTCACATGCAAGAAATGATCCCACTATCGATTCTGTTCTTGGTAAAGACAAAAAAAGATATTCAATTTCTGATGCACTAGAAAAAAAAATTGACTGGATTCAAATTGATATTGGTTTTCTTTCTGAACAAGAAAAAGATACAATTTTGAATTTGTGCAAATATGCTGTTGTAAATGGCTCCCACACTGTCATGGGAGAAATAATGGGTGGAAAATCAAAGCCAATAATTGGAATTCCAATCTATGATGAGCATACTAATAACATCAAATGGGCTGAAGAGAAAAAATTGGGAATTTTAGCCACAAAAACAAAGCAGGTAATCACGGGAATTTCCAAAATTAAAGAAGATTATAGAGAATTTGAGGATAGTTTGAGAGAATTTTCAAAGAATTTTGTTCCTAATGGAGCAGAGAATTCTGCAAAGATTGCTGCTGAAACTTTGGAAGAAAAGAGATAAAGCGGAATTTTGAGAATTTTATTCATCTGGCACGCGGGATGTTCGATGGGCGAACGGACCGCAAGGGATGATGAAAAAATCCGCGTGTCAGATAATATACCGATCATTTTTGATGTGGGAACGCTTTTATGGAAAAAATTAAGCCAGATTTTCAGTGCCTAACTGTCCAGAATGTGTAGCAAGAGAGAAAAAGAAAATTCAAGCAAAATACGAAGCTGAAACTCCAGAAGAAGACAGAGATAAGCAAGAATTATACAAATTATTTGATCAAATCAATATTCCCATGGAGATGGATGAAAAAAATAGAAGAAATTTCATCTGTAAGACATGTGGATTATATGCTACAAGGGAAGAGATTTCAGATATTAGATTTAGACTAAACCAAAAAGAAAGAACAAGAGAAGATAAACATGATGACTATTTAGACTGGTGGTCAAAAAGCAAAAAAGAAAAACAAGAAAACTAAAGTGTGTTAATCATGGCAAAAAAGAAAGAAAATGAAATTCCTGATTGGGTTTCTGATGAGATTCAGAATGCAAAATTCAAAAAACCTGAAGAATCAAAAAAATCAGGATATATTCTGGAATTTTACTATGAAGATAACAAGGTTGATGTCCAGTTGTATGATGCAGTAGAAGATGGGCGACATATTGTAACTATGGATGTTCCAAAATCTATCAAAATGGATGATTTGTTAAAAGGAGAGGTATACGAGTTTGTTTTTGATCAACATAAGGCTCCTTTGAGCAAAAAAGTTTCAGAATTTCTAGCAAAAGAAAAGGAGATTGAAATGAATGCAATTTATCAATTTGAATTAAAATCATTAGAATTGTTAGATGTAGGCTCAGATGCTACAGATGGCGATGAGGAAGAATAATCTAATCTTTTGTAGAGTCTAACTGTTTTTTGAAAGATTTTCCCAAAATTGGATTGATAAAATAAGGAAAAGTGTTTTTCATCCAAACAGCACCTCGTACTACTGATGGAACAATAATTTCAAGTCTTGATGAATTTGCTGCTTTTAGAATTGCTTTTGCTACCGTTTTTGAGCTAAGAGATGTTGGGGAATATTTTGGCATTTTTTCAAAGGAAGGATGATCAAAAAAGTCAGTTCTAACCATAATTGGGCTTACAACTGTAATTCCAACTCCTGTATCTTTTAGTTCATGTTTTAGGCCTTCAGAAAATCCTAACATTGCAAATTTTGATGCACAATAAGATGCAATTCCAGGTAAACCAAAACTTGCTGCAACAGATGCAACATTTACTATGTGACCTGATTTTTTCTCAAGCATTGAAGGAAGAAAATTCTTGATACAGTAAATCATTCCAAAATAATTTGTCTCCATCTGAGATTCTATCTCATCTATAGTAAGATCTGATACTGAACCATAGATTGCAAAACCAGCATTATTTACTAAAACATCAACAGATTCAAATTTTTCTAAAACAACTTTTGACATTTCTTTGACTTGTTCTTTTTTGGATACATCACATTTACAAACAAGAGTAGTTACATGGAATTTTTTTAATTGATCTTCTAATTCAACTAATTTTTCTTCTCTTCTTGCAACAAGAATAATGTTTGCTCCTAATTTAGCAAATTGAAGTGCAGTTTCTTTGCCAATTCCTGATGAAGCACCAGTGATTAGTATTGTTTTACTTTTAAAATCCACAAATCAAAAAAACTTTTTTCAGATAAAGTGGTTTCTATGTCGCTTGCGGTTTTGAAATCTTACTCAAGGCTAATTTTACTAAAAGTAGCCATGTAATTAGAATCGGAACATAATATGTTGCAATTCTCCAGCCTATAACAGCATCCCATTCCAATGATTCATCACTTATCTCAAAGCTAAATGGGTTTAGATTATTCAAATATGCAACAATTCCAAATTCTGCTAATCCTGAACCACCTACAGTAATTGGAAGATTTCCAATAGCATTTGCACCCATTACAGCCATAATAGAATCAAACATACTAATGACATATCCTGTTCCCATTGCAATTATCATAAATGAAATTCCGTAAAAACTCCAAGAAATAATTGAAATTACGAAAGATACTGTAAAGACTTTTTTTGATTCAGAAGTTTTTAGGTTTTGTCTACTCATTGTGCAGACTTCTTCCATCCAAACGTTAGTTTGTTCAATGTATTTCTCTCCTTTTTCTTTTCCAAAACGTTTAGCTAGATTCAAGATAACTTTTGGGACTTGGAATGTGTGTTTTGAAGACATGAAAAATAGCACCATCCAAAGAGTTGTTACTGTAATACTAGTACCTAATACAACTGCAGCTACTACATATGCTTCATTAAGTAATGCAATAATTCCTGCCATTATTGATAACAAACCTGCAGCAAAAACTTCTGTAACTATATCCATTATTGCAATCCATGTTGATTTTGAAGGTTTGACGCCTTTTTTGTGAAGATAATAGATTACAATGAATTCTGCTCCAACAAACATTGGAGTTGTAAATTTAATGAATTCACTTCCAACCCTAACTCCAGTTAATTTCAAAATGGAATCAAATCCTGAAAGATATTTTCGTGTAATGTAGGCAAACTTTACTCCCTGAAGAACTAGTTTAATCATCATTGCAGCAACAGCAGCAACAAAAGGAACAATTCCGATTGCAAGTACATCTTCAACTTTAATATCAAATTGAATGGCAATAATGAGGATAGGAATTAAGGTAGCAGGAATTGCAACTAGTCTCCAGTTCATTTGATGGTTTTCTTGAGGGATCAAATATGAAAGTTGAGTAAATTTCCAGTCATCAGATTTTTTGTGCCTGGAATTAGGCATAAAAATTGGATTTATACTGAATCCTTTTCTAGATTTTTTAGCTCTTTTTTCATATCAGAAAATAAAGAATTTAGCTTCTCATAGTCTGAAAGTTCTCTTTTTTCAAGTAATTTTATTACAAGTTCCTTTAGAAGATCTTCTTTTTCAAACGTACTTAGAGTCACAAAGAAATAATGACATAACAGGTTAAAGTTGAAGTGGAATTTTTTTTAATTTTTGAATTCCAATATGGTAATTTCCTTGTACAAGGCAGAACAGTAAGCTAGTTTGAAATATAACCAAATAAAGAAAATTAGACGGATTGAAATCAATTTTTATTTCTGGTACAGCAGGTTCAGGAAAATCATTACTTACATCAAAATTGCACGAATACTATACCAAGAATGGTGCGTTTACTGCTGTACTCAATTTAGATCCAGGTGTGGAAAGCTTGCCCTATACTTGTGATGTAGATGTCAGAGATTATGTAGACATTGTTTCAATAATGCAACAATATGATTTGGGACCAAATGGGGCATTAGTTATGGCAAATGATCTAATTGCATCAAAGATAGATGATATTCAAAATGAAGTTAATCGAGTCAATCCAGACTATCTAATAGTAGATACACCAGGACAAATTGAATTGTTTGCATATCGTTCTAGCGGACGTTATCTTGTAGAAAATTTAACATCAGAAGAAAAAACGAGTATCTTTTTGTTTGATGGTGCTCTAGTAACAACTCCAGTTAATTTTGTCTCAATCGCACTTTTGGCTACTTCAATTCGATTACGTTTGAATTTACCAACAATTAATGCAGTTACAAAAACAGATCTGATTGGATCAAAGCTAAAAGACATCTTACAATGGTCTACAAGTTTGAGTACATTAGAAAATGCAATTTCTAAAGATGCTGATGGTGATACCTATACTTTAACTACCAATATTTTACGGGGTCTGAATCTAAGTGGATTTGCACAAGGGCTTATTCCTATCTCAAACGTTACAGGAGAAGGTCTTGTAAACTTGGAGGGAGCTTTGAGCAGAATTCTTAACTTGGGAGAAGAGGTAGAGGATTAATGGTATCAAAAATTACTATAAAGGCTCCCTCATCAACTGCAAATTTAGGTCCTGGATTTGATGTGTTTGGACTGGCAGTTGATGCTTTCTATGATGAAGTCACTTTGACTAAAACAAAAAAAGGAATTACAATTGTTACTGATGATAATGTTCCAACAAATCCTGAGAACAATACTGCAGGACTAGTTGTAAAAAATATGAAAAAAAAATTCAAAATTAAAGACGGTATAGAAATTAAAATCAAAAAAGGAGTTCCTGCTGGATTTGGAATGGGAAGTAGTGCTGCATCAGCTGCTGCAACCGCAGTTGCATTTGACAAATTATTTGGATTAAAATTGGATGGAAATTCTCTTGTAGAATTTGCTGGTTCTGGAGAAAAGGCAAGTGCAGGTTCTGTTCATTATGATAATGTTGCAGCTTCTGTTTTAGGAGGATTTGTGATTGTAAAAACAGTTCCTTTAGATGTCATAAAAATTGAACCTCCAAAAAATCTTAGAATGTGTGTTGCTGTTCCAAAACTTGAAGTTCCAAAAAAGAAAACCAAAGTATCAAGAGGAGTAATTCCAAAACAGATCAAACTTACTGATAGTATTTTGAATTTATCAAATGCGTCAGCCATTGTAGCAGGATTTATGAAGAATGATCCTGACTTGATTGGAAATTCAATAAAAGATGTGATTGTAGAGCCTGCAAGACAACATATGATTCCAGGATTTGCTAAAGTAAAACAAAATGCTCTAAAAGCAGGGGCATTAGGTGTTACAATTAGTGGTGCGGGACCTTCAGTAATTGCATTTGCAAAAACTTCTTCAGATTTAAAAAAAATTAGTTCAGCAATGTCACGTGGATTTGCATCGGCCAATACCAAATGTCAGACAGTCATTTGTAAGCCTAGTAATGGCGCCATCGATAGAAAAAGTAGTTGAAAATGAAAAAAGCAGTCATAGTTTTTAGTGGTGGAGTAGATTCTGTATGTTCAGTTTCATTCTTAAAATCAAAGTATGAATTGTATGGAATTTCATTTTCTTATGGTCAAAAAGCAAATAGAGAGATAGAGACTGCAAAATATTTTGCAAAAAAACTTGGACTCAAACAACATAAGATTATCGATATTGGATTCATGAAAGAGTTGTATGGCGAATCAAATGCTTTGACAAGTTCCAAGAGAAAAATTCCAAGTGAATTTGAATATTCTATTGTAGTTCCAATTAGAAATGCAGTATTTTTGTCAATTGCATCAACATGGGCATATACTCTTAATGCTTCTCTTGTTGCTTATGGTGCCCATACAGGAGATACTCACTATCCAGACTGTAGACCTGCATTTGCAAAAAAACTTGAAGCTGCATTTAATCAGGGAGAAATTGATGGGATCAAAACAAAAATTCGAAAGGAGATAGAGATTTGGTCGCCTTATCGTGAAGGATTATCTAAAAGCGATTTGTTAAAAAAAGGATTCAAAGATTTGGGAGATTTAATCTTTAAGACTTGGAGTTGTTACTCAGATGGGGAAAATCAGTGTGGAGTTTGTGAATCATGTAACAACAGAAAGAAAGCATTTGAAAAAGCAGGAATTACAGACAAAACAAAATATCTAAAATAAATCTAGTAACTGTTTCTTAGAATTTTCTTTTTTAGGATAAATCCTCTAATTCCAATGTACCATGCCAAGAAGATTAATCCAACAGTTCCCATGAAAACATAGTTCTGTACTTCAGGAGTTAATTCTGTAAAATAGTTTGTAACTTCTCTTGAAATTAACATAGAAGCTGCAAGAACTATTCCAAATTCAATTGCATACCATGTCCAGCTTGGCCATGATTCTTTTGGAATGTGAGCAATCTTTTCTCCATCATGCATGAGTTTTTTGAAATAGAATAGGTATTTAATTTTTCAGGAGATCTTAAACTGCACTTCCAGGAATGCTATTACGAATCAAAGCCATTATTGCTTCTTTTTCCTCTTTTTTCTCATATATTCCTCTAAATGCCGAAGAAGAAAGTCTTGCATCATTTCTAACACCACGCATTTTCATGCATAGATGTTCAGCATCTGCAAAAACTGCAACTCCTTTTACTCCTTGAGAATATAGTTCATCAGCAATATTCTTTGTAATGCGTTCTTGAATTTGCAATCTCTTTGAATGTTTTTCCACCAATCTAACAAGTTTTGATATTCCAAATACTCGTCCATTTGGAGAATATGCAATGTGGATTTTTCCGTAAAAGGGCAATATGTGGTGCTCACACATAGAATAGAATTGAATATCACGAGCAATTACAGTATCAGAGTCTTCAGAGAATTGAACAGATAGTTCAGAATCAGAGTCATAGCCTGAGAATATTTCTTTGTACATATTTGCAATTCTTTCAGGTGTTCCACGTAGTCCTTCTCTGGTTGGATCTTCTCCAATTTCAATTATTAATTCTCGAACTAGTTTTTTTACTCGGTCGTCATCCATTTTGTTATTATGACACAATTTTTCTAGTATTTGAACCTAATCTAGTTTTTAGGCTGGTGTTATAATTATGGAGCACCAATGAATTTGTGAAGTTGAGGTACTACCTTAACATCAATAAAATGAGGATATACTATATCATACAAATCTAATAATAATTCTAAAGGAGGTTCAGATGTGCCATAGGTTGGTTGTATTACAAAACCATCAATATCATCTTTTGAAACAATACTAAAAATTTGTTTTACCAATTCTTCAAAGTCATTTAATTGTGTTTTAGAGCTTACTACAATTTTGATGTATGTAGTTTTTTGAGATTTTACAGATGATTCAAGACATTTCATTGTATGATTAATTAATTTCTCATAATGTTTGGAATCTACAAATTCAGAATCTTTTGTCTTAAATTCAATTTTTACAATATCAATAAAGGGCAAAACATGATTGAATCGATCTACATCAAAACAAGATGATTCAAGATATGTTGGGATTTTTTTCTTCTGAATATGTTGTGCTAAAACAGCCACTGCCTCATGTTGAATTAAAGGATCACCACCAGTGAAATTTACTTTGTAAGTTTGGTTTTTCAAATTTGAATCAATTAGTTGTTTAGCTTCTTCAATAGAGTATTCATCACCTGAATCAAGGGGAAGTGATTCTTTTGTATCACAATAAAAACATGAAAAAGGACAACCTGCAAGTCTTACAAAGAGAGTTTTTGTTCCATAAAGAATTCCTTCACCCTCAACTGATGTGAATATTTCAAATAATCTTACTTTCAAGCAAAAATAGTATTTTTTTTCATTATTTATTCAGTGAGCTTTCCTAATGCAAAACAGGTTGTTTTGTATAGAATAATCCAGAAATAAAGAACACTATGCCCAAAATTCCAATTGTACTTCCTACAAGTTCAACTTGATTTTGTAATTCTCCTTCTAATGGAGCCCATAACCATGCCATCAAAGCACCAACTACAATCATTGGAATTCCAACACCTACTGTAATTGATTTGGATGCCATGCTCAATCCTGTTTAGAAAATGTATATGAAGTTTATGATAATCTATCTTAGGGAATTCTTTATTTCATTCAATTGTTTTGCCAGTTCTCTTAACAATTCATTTGCGCTGTCAAATTCTCCTTGGGACAAATGGCGTTTTATGGAATTTAGTGTATCATATGCATCATCGATGTTCTCTTGATCTACTCCCTCAACTTGGGATAGTCTAGAAATGGTTTTTTCAACCTGCAGGACTCTGGATTCTAATCTATCGTTTTTGGTTAGCTCAAACTGATCTTTAATTGACATGATTTTTCTAATCTCTTTTACAATTTCAGCTGGACTTGATGCTGAGGAGAGATTTTCTTTTGCATTTTCTAATTTTTCAATAATTTCATCTGAAACACCCTGTTTTTTGGCATTTTCAATTAATCTATCAAGTTGTTCAAGATATTTTTGAGCATAGGCTTTTGCACGTTCAGATTCTTGTTTTGAAGCTTCTTCACGTAATTCTTTGTTGATTTTGATTACAACTTGTTTAATTTCATGGAGGGTTTCATATGTATCAGCATAGTCATGAGCACTTACCTGCTCTCTTGCTTGAGAGAATAATCTATCTAATTCGGAAAAATCAATTGAAGAATGGTGTTTCTTTGCAATTGTTTTTAGATTTTCAACATATGCATAGAGTCTCTTTAGATCACTTGTTGGATTTCTAACATCAGAACTTACAGATGCTGCTTCTGTTTTAGGAGCAGCATCAGTTGTGTTAAGGTGTCTTGAAATTTCTTTGAAGATGTTCATTGCGGAAATAAAGTGCTCTTTTGCAGATCTAGGATTATCACTTTTTAATGCGTCCTCAAGGGCGTTGACATGTCTAACACCTTCCTCAAACAGTTCTTTAATTTTATCAGGTGAGTCAGAGGAAATTTGGTTTGAGATTTGTTCTTGAGCACGTTTTGCGATTTTAAGGTAAATTCCTGCATCTTCTTGTGCTGAGACAGAATTAGTAATTCCACTAAGCAGTAAACTTGCTGCTAGGATCATTATGCCAAAAGTGGTAATTGTTTTCATTCTTCTTCCTCCAATTCTTTTTTCAGTTTGACTAGATTCTGTAAGTCTTTTTTAGTAATTTCAATAACTCCTTGTCTTTCCAGACGTTTGACTGCTCTCCACATAGTAGTTCTTGGCTGAAGGAATTTTTTTCTCAAATCACTTTCTAATGCTTCACCGCCATTTTCAGAAATAAATTTCACTATCTCTTTATCATCTTCTCTCATCTCTGGTCTCATTTTGAAGATAGTTTCTGTATCAAGAGAACCTGATGATGGAGTTTGTGTAACTGTTGTTTGAGTTGAGACAGATTTAGTTTGTTTTCGTTTAATCATAATTGCTGCACCTGCAGCAGCTACTGCAATTGGAACACTGATGATAGCTAAAGTTGAGAGATCTGTTGTTGGTTCCGTGGTTGGTGGGTTAGTAGTTGGTGGGTTAGTAGTTGGCGGGTTAGTAGTTGGCGGGTTAGTAGTTGGTGGGTTAGTAGTTGGTGGGTTAGTAGTTCCAAAAATATAATTGATTTCAGATAATCCACTGGTTAAATCCAACTTGGTTTGATCATTTTCAATATCCATGTTTATTGGAATAGCATTCATACCAACAATGATTGAATTTACAGGCATCAATAATGAATAGTCAGTTGGAGAATCCATTGAGAATGTCCAAATTCTACCTTCTTTTGAGATTAAATCATGTATATCATAATCTATAGTAATAGATGAGGAACCAAAAGTATCGATAGTAACCTTATCGTAAATAATTTCACTAGATAACAAAAATCCATTCTCTCCAACTGCAACAAAGTTGTCAATTGAAGGACCAAAAAGATCTACTTCAAAGTCAGGTTCTAAGGGATCTACATCTATTTGAGCAGAAATGTGAACTGAACCATCTGAATAAAGAGTTAGATCAAGAGCTCGAGTAGAACTGAATGAAGGCTGTAATGGCATCGTTAGTGCTACAACGATTAAACCTGTGATTATCAAAGGTGCATTAACCATTGTATCGAGGATACCCTCAGTCCTTACAAAAAGCATTCCATCTTCTCGAAGAGACTCTTTCCTATGAATTGGTACGATTTCGGGATTCATTGGATCAATACCTTAGATTCATGCTTTCTACGAGTCCCTGAAATCTCTTGAATTCCTGGAAGAATTGAAGTCCTTTTTCAGTAATCAAAAAGACTCTATTTCTATCATTTTTGACGGATTCGACTAAGCCAGCTTCTACCAGT
>JANQNM010000046.1 GCA_028279625.1 Candidatus Nitrosopumilus sp.
TACATTACCTCAGATTTGATTGAGGCAGTAGATGAAACAATCAGCTTAATCGATGCCGGTAAACTATCTGGAGGAGATGCAGTTGAAGCTGTACACTTGACAGCTGAACCACAAAATGTCAATCCTGAATTCATGGCAGCTATAGACGAAGGTCTACACAAGCATGAATTGGATGGTACATCAGCAGAAGATGCATTAGCAGAAATCACAGAAATTCATGAAGGGTTTACAGGACTATACATTACCTCTGAAGTCATTGAAGATGTAGGTATACAACTTAACATCTATGATACAGGTAATGTTTCAGCAGAACATGCTGTTCATGAAATTCATGAAGTTATTGAAGATGCAGAACGTGCTGCAGCAGCAGCAATGTCTGACAGTGGCATTCCAGTAATGAAAGATTTGCCACCAAATCATGTTGATATGCCAACAGGTTCTGGCGTACCAGGATGTGAGGTAGATAATTGGTGTTACATGCCAGCAAACCTACATGTTCATGTTGGTGACACAGTAACATGGGTCAATTCTGATCATTTACCACATACAGTAACTTCAGTCAATCCTACAGGAGCAGACAAACCTTCATCTGAAGATGAGAATGGATTATTTGATAGTGGTATGATGTCTGGCGGCGATGAATGGTCATATACATTCGACGTTGCAGGTGAGTACTACTATTATTGCCAACTACATCCATGGATGGAAGGCGAAGTAAACGTTAAGTAGGAATTATTTCCACTCTTTTTCTTTTTATTTTTACAAACAATTCTTTCGCAATACTAAATAGCAATCAAAATTTTGCAAATTCATGCCAGCAAAAGGTCCTGTCAGTTTAACATGGCAAACAATTTTCTGTTTTATTCCAATTGGAGACATTGTTGCATCGTATCGTGTCAAAAGATTCCGATGGTATATGGTAATAATGCTCGCATGGGGAGCATTATCTACAGGGATACAAATGGTAGTGTATCCATTTGAAGAAGATTCAATTTACACAGCAAAAGTATACTCTGAAGAAACAGGATTCAATTGGGAATACGCAATTTTAGGACAGACACCTGAATTAGGAATTTCAATGATTGTATTACATAGTGCAATCACGTATGTGATTGCAGTTTATTTGATTAGAAGATGGTCAAAGAAATGGAATCTTCAATTTACTCAACAGTGATAGAAAATGGGAATATTTGATCAGTTAAGAAATATGAAAACACGAACGTATTTTCTAGTTTTTACGCCTCCAGTAATTATTGGATTTGTGTTATTGTTCACATATTGTCTTAGTGTGTATGGAGATATTTGCTTTAGAACACCTATTGTTTGAGTTACTTTGATTTCTTTTTGCTTTTCTGAATTAGAATTTTCTTTATTCTAGAAATTGTTGGGTAACTATATCCACGTCTACGGTAATTTGCAATCATCATCTTCCAATTCTTTAGTCTCCATTGAGCTTGTTCAGTAGTTACAGAATGAACTTCTTTTTGGATAATGCTTTTTCTTCCAACTTTTAGAGTTCCAGCATCTTTTGCGGACCATCGGTTTTTTGCAAATTTCAAACCAGTAAGAATTTCATCTACAGGCATTTCTTTGAAATATTCTTTGAGTTTCTTGAGTTCAACGTCTGTTGGTTTTTTTGAAATTGGTAACTCTATTGTTGGTTTTACCACAAATTCTTTGATCCTTCATGCTTTAAGAAATTCTTGCTAAATCAGAATTAACTAAAACAGAAATTATTGCAAAAGAATTGATTTGCTCTAACAGGGTAGTGGAATGTTTGAGTTTTTACACAGTGTCATGTACATTCCCATTCCTAAGATCAATGCAGCAAATGCAGATAATGGCACTAAGATGAAAAAGTTAGTTTTTCTGCCCATATCAAAAATTGCATTATTGCCTATAAAATTGTCACAGTTTTATTCAACAGTGATGGTAAAGGTACCTTTGGTTTTAGGATCTTGTAGCAATGAAACCATTTCTCTAGGAAGAAAATCAGAGGCTTTGTCACATTTTACAGCAAGGGTTCTAGGACAAATAAAATCACTTTTTCTAATTACAATGTCTTCAGAATGAGTTAGAATAAGATCAGGATGTCCCATACCTTCAACTACAAATTCATGCTCACCAACACGAATAGAGAAACTAACTTTAGCCTCAGGACTCTTTAGTTTGTCTTTGATTTCTAGTGGTAAGTCACTACAGCTTGATGTTGCATTAACACCTACTATACAATCACCTTGAGGTGTAAGATGTGTCTCTTTTGTTATCTCAATTGTCTTTTGGTGGTTTGATCTGATATTTTCATGACCTGAAAATTTAATCTCGAATCTCACGCCAAAACTGATAGGCTAGACTTAAATTAAACTTTCAAAGCATTTGAATCAAATGCTTCCTGCACAACAAGGTTATGATAGAGCAATCACAGTCTTTTCCCCTGACGGTAGACTTTACCAAGTGGAATATGCAATTGAAACTGTAAGAAGAGGCACAATTGCAGTGGGCATAAAATGCAAAGAAGGTATTGTTATTGCAGTAGAAGAAAAACCAAGAAAATTACAAATTTCAGATGTTGCTCAAAAGATTTTCCAGATAGACGATCATGTTGGAGTTGCAGCAGCAGGATATATTCCAGATGCAAGAAGCCAAGTTGACAATGCAAGATTCTTTTCACAAAGTAACAAAATGATTTACGATGAAGCAGTAGAAGTTGAAACAATTGCAAAACATTTAGCTGATCAATCTCAACAATATACACAATATGCAGGTGTTAGACCATATGGTGTTGCTTTAATTTTAGGTGGAGTCGTAAACGGAACACCACAACTATTTCTAACTGATCCAAGTGGAACATACATCTCTTATGATGCCATTGCAATTGGTTCAGGTTCTGATCAAGTTACAGACTTTTTAGAAAAAACATACAAAGATGATCTTTCAATTGATGAGGCATCAGCATTAGCTGCTGCAGGAATTTATCTTGGAAGTGAAGACAAGGAAGGAACAAGTCATATCAGAATGGCACACATCAAAACTGAAACAGGTTTGTATGAGATTGTTTCTGAAGAGCAGATTGTAAACTATGCAAAGACTGCTAAAGAGAAATACCCACATCAACAAAACTAATTGATTTTAACTGCTTGTGAGATTAGATTACATTGAAACTATCAGTAGCTATTCCTGAATCATCTCTATCAGATGAATCCCTAAAGATTGACAAGACTAGAAAAATTTCAGTTCTGGCACGAGCATGTTCTATTTTTAAAATTGATACAATTTACGTATACCAAGAAGGAAATAACAAACAAGATGGGAATCTTCTTGTTATGATTCTAAAATATTTAGAGACACCGCAGTTTTTGAGAAAGAGATTATTTCCAAAGATGAATGATTTGAAGTTTGCAGGAGTTTTACAACCATTAAGAATTCCAAGTCACATAACACCAGCAAATCCAAAAAAAATCAACAGAGGAGATGTAAGAGAAGGAATTGTGGTAGGAGTTAAAGGAAAAAGATTTGTTGATGTTGGAGTAAATCAACTAGTTCCATTTTTTGGAAAAACTCCCATAGGAAAAAGAGTTACAGTTCAATTCAAAGAAGGACATCCAAAGTTTTCAGTAAAAGAAATCAACAAAAGTGAAACTCCATCTTACTGGGGGTATTCAGTTAAAGAGAGAGCAAACTTGTTTTCTTTAATATCAGAATGGAAAGGAAACATAATCATCACATCAAGAAAGGGAAAAACAGCAACAAAAGAACAAATTTCAAAATACACAAAATCAGATCAACCAACATTACTGGTTTTTGGGTCTCCTGAAAAAGGAGTACACGAGATCTTAGGTGGAAAAATGAAGAATGTTCAAAATGCAAAGTCACTAAATTTTTTCCCCAATCAAGCAACACAAACTGTTCGTCTTGAAGAAGCTTTACTTGGAACATTAGCAATAATTAACGCGCAAAGTGCATCATAACATGGCAGAAAGAAAAAATTTCTTAATCATGGCAATTGGAATGGGTGCATTTGGAGTTATCCTTGGCGCATATACAATTTGGACAATGGCGTCAGATCTTCTGTCACCATAAGAAATTAGGCATAGTTGGTTAACCAATAATTTTTAGAAGGTTAACGATATCTCACATGGTTTAATAGAGGGTTATCGATGATGCCACTTAATCATGGGTGCTCGAAAGAACAGTCAACCACGTAGAGGTAGTCTTGCATACTTGCCT
>JANQNM010000065.1 GCA_028279625.1 Candidatus Nitrosopumilus sp.
TAATGACAGTGCCATAAGTGCGATTGCCATTGATGTTGTAGAACGTTTAAAATTCATCCTAATTCCACCCAGTTATCTTGGTATTTATGTATATTTAAAAAGGGAATTGGATACTCTACGGGGTTTATTTTCAGATCTTCTATGTGTTTACTGGCGGGTGTTTTCAAAAAATTCTAACTTACTATAATTTTACGCATTGGAGTAGGACCAAAATCGTTTAAGTCTAGATCTTCGCCTTTGTTTGATACTTTTCTAAATTTTATTTTTTTATCATCAGATAACCAATTCTGAACTGCCACGTAGGCATTTTCTTCAAACAAAATACAATTTTCTTGGGCATGGGTTGACATTCTGGTACACATATTGACAGGTATTCCGTAAACATCTTCCTCAGTAGTAGTTTTAATTTTCCATAGGGTTCCAGATGCTATTGTAACCTTGGTTTTTATTCCTCCACCATATTTCTTCAAATTTCTTATAACTTTGATCGCACATTCACATGCTAATGCAGTACTTTTGAATACTACCATTATTGCATCGCCAAGTTCTTTGATTACTGTGCCTTGATTTTTTTCCACAATATTTCTACACATTTTATTGTGCAACAACATTCTTGTGATTGATGTTTGAGGATCTCTTCGCATTAATTTGGTTGATCCTCTTAGATCAAAGTGAACGACACTGAAAGTATCTCTTTGTTTTTTAGAGAATTTATTTTTCTTTTTAAGATTGATTACAAAATTTTTTGCTTTAATAATTTCATCTTTACATGTGCAACTGTTAGAACAATTACATTTAGTTTTAGGTCGCATATTTTATTGAAATTTAGGTAAGAGATCTATTTGAACTCCAAGCGGTGTTTTTGTTTTGATTAAATTTTTTGCATTTGCAAGAGAGCCACCTATTGCCAAAGAATAGACATGTAAGTCATTGTTATCACATCCACGTAAATTGGGTTGGTTATGAATTAGCCCTTTTTCTTTTTTGGGAGCACCATAAACATCAACTCCAAAGCTTTGTGAACTTTTGACAATTGTGCTTACTGCAGTTTTGACTTGCGATTCATGGTATCCTGTAAATGCCACTCTGAGTGGCGTTCTAACATCACTTATTGTCATTACACACACGGATCCCAAGATGACTTGTTTGCAGATAAATACCTTTTTTGTTGTTCAATGCCTGATTAATAATACTACTTGATGATATGTAAAATGTTGTGCAAATTGAATCACATGAATTATTGTCTCTTTTCAACGTTCTAAAATCCTCCATTTTCATTTCAGAATTGTCGAAACTTTGATCATAAGATATAGGTTGGTTAAAGTTTACACAATTGCCAAAACCCGCTAATTCCCCGACCAATTACTAAAATCATTTTTTTATTTCTTTAAAAAACTTTCCAAAAATATCATTTTCATAATTTCCTAAAACGATCAAGAAAACTGTATCAGAATCTATGTTACACTTGAGTTCTGAATCAAGGTTAACCATTTGTTTTTACCTTTTATAGAAATTCCTGCTTTGTCTGCTGGCGTCGCACCATCTAATCCCATATGAGAACGAATGTAATTGTGAAAAATTTGCATTCCTGAAATTATTGGGGAATCATCTTTTTTCAAACCCCTCATGGTCTTTTCTCGGTCTCGTAATTCCCCATTCAATCTCTCCATCTTGTTATTATTCATGTCTCCTTTGAAATGTACGTGTCTAATGTGGACTGTTTGATCTTTTTTGTATCTTGAATACCATTCCTTCTTGTGTGCAGTTTGAAAATTTCGTGCACCATCAGAAATCAAAATTTTAGGTTTCTTTCCTGCTACTTTGACACTCTCTTGAAACATTGGTCTTACATCTTGAGTGTATTTTGTATTTGCAACCTGTTTTGCAATCCAAAATCGAGTCTCATCATCCATCATTGCATAGAGATATTTTCTATCCCCTTTGATTCTTAAATAGAGTTCATCTGTTCTCCATTTGTCTGATACTTGAGGAGTTATTTTTTCCAAATATTTTTCCATCAAATTTGTGTATTTTCTAATCCAATTCCAGATGGTTTTGTGAGTTACTTTTACTCCTTGCAACTCCAAGAATTTTTGAGTATTTCTAAGTGATTCCCCAGTGAAATAAAGTTGAAGTGCTGATGTGATAATCTGAGGATTTGTTTTCATCTTTTCAAAGCCAAGATTTATTGAAAATTTTTTGTCACAATCTCTGCATTTGAATCTCTGAATGTCGTAGTTTTTGTTGTGTCTTATTCCATCCTTTTTGATGTTGGTAGATTGACAAATTGGACATGATGAATTTTTGATTTCATTGATTGTAATTTGTTGTTTAACTGTCTCTCTGATTTGTAATGAAATCTCTACTGCATGGATATGTTTGCAACAAACCTGTCTGAATATGTGATCAGGGCATGAACATTCCCATCCATTCTCAGTTGCAACAACATCATATGATTTGTCTTGGGATTGTGATTTTACTAGGTAGTAATCTTTGGCAACCCTCTCTATTTGGTCTTGTTTTTCTGCAATCATTTTTCCTTTTTGCTCTCTCACATTCATGTTATACCATTAATATGGTATAACAACTTTATAAAGTTATACCTAGTTTTAGGTATATGTTAAAATATTTGATATGTGAAATAGCATGGTGGGAACTGCAACTAAAAAAGTAAAAGGTAGAACGTATCTTTATTTTACATATTATGATCCAAATACAAAATCTAAAAAAGAAATTTACTGTGGGCTTGCAAATGATGCAAATTCAAAAAAAAATGCTTTAGAATTAGAATCCAATAAACTAAAAGAACAAAGAGAGAGGCTAACTGAAAAAATTGAACAGATTGAATCTGAATTAAAGAAACGTAAGAAAAAAACTGTTACCACTTAGTCATCCTTAGATCACATAAAGTATTAATTAATCTACCATCAACAAACTACTGAAAATGAGAATAGAGGAAAAGAAGTTTGTCAACATGATTGAACATAATCTAAAAAACCCTATTCCACCAGTACCAGCAAATACCAAAATTATCAACAAATCTACAATTTCAAAAACCTCAAATCTTAGTAACTTAATTAATGAGATTGAGATGTTATTAAAGAAATGAGTTTATTTCGTAAAGATTTTGAAGCAAGAATAAAAGAATCGATAAACTATTTCAATTCTTTAGGTAGAGAAAAACAGTCATTCATCGTATCAAATCTAGTCATGTTAGACGATGATGATGGAGAGAAATTAAGTGCGTTATTGTCTGGAATACGAAATGATATTTCAAATTATGACCAAACAACAATTTCAAATAAATTATTTGAGTTGGGATTAGAGAAAACATATGCAGTTTTATTTGTTCAAAACATCATAGAACAAACCCCTACATTAGAATACGAATTGAAAGAACTGGCTAAACTTTCAGATGATGATTTTAAAGATAATTTCCCAAAATGCATGACAAACATATGGGTTGAAAGAAAGCCTACAAAGCAAATAAGTGAAGAACAAGAACTTTCAATGTCTCAAATTCAGATTATTGCAGATGTTACACGTACTCTTATGAATGAAATAGTGCGATCATCATTATCTGAGAAAAAGGTTACAGAATTATGTAAAACATCAGATTTTTCGGATTCAAAACTTGAAGTTCTATTAAATACAATCAGAATCAATTCAGAATATTGGAGAAAGTTTGTCATGTTTTCTAATACCCAAGATGCATTTTTCTCATTACAGAACATAGAACAACAAAATGATATGATCTTACGTACTTTACAAGAAATTTTGAAAATTTTGAAAGGAAAAGATGCTGGAGATAACATGCATTTTCAATGAATTTAGATATTAAAACACCCGCCAGTAAACACATAGAAGATCTGAAAATAAACCCCGTAGAGTATCCAATTCCTTAAAAAGAGAAAAAAGATGAAATTTAGTATCTTGGCATAATGCTAAGTCTTGATTTTGCAGAGATTGCAATTATTGAGATAACTGCTACTGCTAGAATCATGGCTGCAATTGTACCGAATTCTGGGACTACAAAGGTACCGATTATTTCGATCTCTTCAGCACCTGCTGGGAATTCTATTGTCAATGTTCTATCTGTTGATGAGGTCATTTCATCAAAGTCTACTTCTTCTCCGTCAACTAAGACAAAGAAGTCGTCATCTTGACCATTGATTGTTGCATCCAACACAGATCTAGGAATTGTGAGGGTAAGTGAACCATCATCTGTAGCGTCAATAGAAACGATCAGTGAATTTGCATCCACATCAGGCATAATACTAAGTATTTTTCCGCCTGTAATCTCATATCCTATCAAATCACTTGATCCTTTAACTGAAACAGTTGTATCCGTCACCGTAGAAGTATTCTCTTCAGTTGGTGGTATTACAGGAGATGTAGAACCTCCAAATTCAAATATTGTTTCAGCTGTTCGATTTTCAGTTCCATATGTGACTTTGATAGTGTATGTTCCTTCCATCTTCATTGTTCCACCAGCAGTAAATTCAGTACTGAATTTTTTATCAGCACCAACTGTGATTTGTGCAATTCCCACAATACTTCCATTAGAAGACATTATGATCACACTTACTGGTGTTCCTGAATACAGATCTCTAACCTCTCCTGTTACTAAGATTGTTTCACCCTCTGAATAGGATGATTTGTCTGTAGTAACAACAACCGAGCTTTGTATTTGTCCAAATGCTGGTGCCATACCAATACTTACAACTAAAATTGCAGATAAGGCAAACACCGATAGACGAGTTTTCATCAATCTTACGCCTGAAGATGAACTATTTAAGGTTGTGAAAAAATTTGTTGACTAAAAAGAAAAATCACTGCTTTTTGACGAATTTCAGATTAGATATATATTAACCCGA
Organism: Candidatus Nitrosopumilus sp.; assembly: GCA_028279625.1. Lineage (GTDB taxonomy): Archaea > Thermoproteota > Nitrososphaeria > Nitrososphaerales > Nitrosopumilaceae > Nitrosopumilus. The sequence continues at coordinate 4,878 of JANQNM010000065.1, forward strand.
GCGTGAGATTTTGACAGTTTGTGTGTATTTTTTACTGTTACATCTAATGTTCCACGTGGAGGTTTTGTAGATGGCAACTAAGAAAAACCAAATTCTAGTACCAGATCATATCTATGTACCAAAACATGAAATTATTTCTAAAGCAGAAGCTGAGGAAGTTTTAAAAAAATACAATTGTAAACCAACTGAATTACCATTAATCTTTGTAAACGATCCTGCAATTTTGGGACTTGGTGTAAAACCTGGAGATATGATAAAGATCACAAGAAAAAGTCCAACTGCTGGTGAAAGCCTCTATTATCGTTACGTGGTGGAAGTATAATGGTAGATCCTTCAACAAAACGCTGGCCAGTTATTCAAGATATCTTAAAACGTGAAGGTATTGCAAGACAACATCTCAACTCTTTTGATGAATTTTTAGAACGTGGTCTTCAAAGTATTATCAATGAAGTTGGACAAATTGAAATTGAAAATGCTGAATATCCTTACAAAATTCAACTTGGCAAAGTAAAACTACAACAACCTAGAATGATGGAACTTGATGGTTCAATCACACACATTACTCCAGCTGAAGCTAGATTGAGAAACGTTTCATATTCTGCACCAGTTATGATGGAGGCAAGTGTTGTTGAAGATGGAAAAATTTTGGAGTCTAGATTTGTTCATATTGGCGATGTACCAGTAATGGCAAAATCAAATGCATGTGTCTTACATAATTTCCCTACTCAAAAATTAATTGAACATGGAGAAGATCCAAATGATCCGGGTGGATACTTTATCATCAATGGTTCTGAAAGAGTTATTGTTGGATTAGAAGATCTTTCTTACAACAAAATTATTGTTGATAGAGAAACTGTCGGAGGAAATGTTGTTTTCAAAGCTAAAGTATATTCTTCAATTGTTGGTTATCGTGCAAAACTAGAACTTGTAATGAAAAATGATGGATTGATTGTTGCAAGAATTCCAGGTTCTCCAGTAGATATTCCAGTTGTTACATTGATGAGAGCACTTGGATTAGAATCAGACAGAGAAATTGCAGCTGCCGTTTCTCTAGTAGATGAAATTCAAGATGAACTTGAAGGCTCATTTGAGAAAGCAGGTGACGTTCCAACTTCAAAAGATGCAATTGTTTACATCAGTAAAAGAATCGCACCTGGAATGTTAGAAGAGTTCCAAATTAAACGAGCTGAGACTTTGTTGGATTGGGGACTCTTGCCACACTTGGGCAAACACCCTGAAAACAGAAAAGAAAAAGCCCAATTCTTAGGAGAAGCAGCTTGCAAACTATTAGAGCTAAAACTTGGTTGGATTTCTCCAGATGACAAAGACCACTATGGAAACAAAGTCATTAAATTTGCAGGACAAATGTTAGCTGACTTGTTTAGAACCGCATTTAGAAATCTTGTCAGAGACATGAAATACCAATTAGAAAGATCTGGTCAAAAACGTGGAATTAACGCAGTTGCAGCAGCAATACGTCCTGGAATTATTACTGATAAACTCAACAATGCTATTGCCACAGGAAACTGGGGAAGAGGCCGTGTTGGTGTAACCCAATTACTTGATAGAACAAACTATCTGTCAACAATTAGCCACCTAAGAAGAATTCAATCTCCTCTTAGCAGAACACAACCAAACTTTGAAGCAAGAGACTTGCACGCAACTCACTTTGGACGAATTTGTCCAAGTGAAACACCTGAGGGCTCTAACTGTGGTTTGGTAAAGAACATTGCATTATCTGGAATCATCTCAGTTAACGTCCCATCTGAAGAAATTGTAGAAAAACTCTATGATTTAGGAACTGTACATTTCTTTGATGCAAAAGAAGATTTGAAGAAAGACGGAACCAGAGTTTTTGTTGATGGTCGATTAATTGGCTATTACAAAGACGGGGGACAATTAGCTGAATCATTAAGAGAACTTAGAAGAAATTCAAAGATTCATCCTCATGTTGGAGTTTCATTTCATAAATCCGAAATTGAAGGTTCAACTAGAAGACTCTATGTAAATTGTAACGCAGGTCGTGTCTTAAGACCATTAATCATTATCAAAGATAACAAACCACTACTCACACAAGAATTACTAGACAAAATTTCAAAGAAATTACTTTCATGGACAGATCTTTTGAGAATGGGTGTGATTGAACTCATCGATGCAAATGAGGAAGAAAATTGTTATGTTACATTAGATGAAAAAGACACAAAGAAAAGAACTCATCTAGAAGTTTTCCCACCCGCAATTCTTGGTGCCGGAGCTTCAATTATTCCATATCCTGAACACAACCAATCTCCAAGAAACACATACGAATCTGCAATGGCAAAACAGAGTTTAGGTTTCTCAACACCAATGATGAATACTAGCACCTATGTTAGACAACACTTTATGCTATATCCACAAACCCCAATAGTCAATACCAAAGCAATGAAGCTTTTGGGACTTGAAGACAGACCAGCTGGACAAAACTGTATAGTTGCAGTTTTACCATTTGATGGTTACAACATTGAAGATGCAATTGTACTAAGCAAAGCATCAGTTGATAGAGGATTGGGTAGAACTTTCTTCTACAGAATCTATGATGCTGAAGCAAAACAATATCCAGGTGGAATGAGAGACAATTTCGAAATTCCAAATGCCGAAGATAACATTCGTGGTTACAAAGGTGAGCGTGCATACAGACTACTTGAAGAAGATGGAGTTGTAGCCGCAGAGGCACCTGTCAAAGGTGGAGATATTCTAATTGGAAAAACTAGTCCTCCTAGATTTATGGAAGAATATAGAGAGTTTGAATCAACTGGTCCATACAGACGTGATACATCGATTGGTGTTCGTCCTTCTGAAACTGGAGTTATTGATACTGTAGTTATGACTCAATCAAACGAAGGTGGAAAGATGTACAAGATTAGAGCAAGAGATATGAGAATTCCAGAGATTGGTGACAAGTTTGCATCAAGACATGGACAAAAAGGAGTTCTTGGAATTTTAGCTAAAGCAGAAGACTTGCCATATACTGAAAATGGAATGTCTCCTGATGTTTTGATTAATCCTCATGCTTTCCCATCTAGAATGACAGTTGGCATGATGATGGAGTCTATTTGTGGAAAAGCTGCAGCACTACGTGGAAAACGATTTGATGGTTCTGCATTTGTTGGAGAAAAGATGGATGAAGTTAAAGAAGTAATGGATGCACACGGTTTCAAATATTCTGGTAAAGAAATAATGTATGATGGAAGAACTGGAAAATCATTCCCAGTTGAAGTCTTCATTGGAGTTGTATACTATCAAAAACTTCACCATATGGTTGCAGATAAAATCCATGCAAGAGCACGTGGACAAGTTCAGATGTTGACAAAACAACCAACTGAAGGAAGAGCCAGAGGCGGTGGTTTGAGATTTGGTGAAATGGAACGTGACTGTTTGATTGCATATGGTGCTTCAATGATTCTCAAAGATAGATTGCTTGATGAATCAGACAAATCAGATATGTTGGTCTGTGAGAGATGTGGTCTAGTTGCTTATCATGATGCTAAACAAAGAAAATACGTCTGCAGAGTTTGTGGAGATAAAGCCAAAGTATCTTCAGTATCTGTTGCATATGCATTCAAATTATTATTGCAAGAAATGCAAAGTCTCAATGTTGCACCACGTTTGTTAATCAAGGAGAAAGTCTAATGTCCGTTCAAGCTATCAAATCAATCAATGGAATCAAATTCTCACTTTGGTCACCAACTGAAATTAGAAAATATTCTTCTGCAGAAATCACAGCTCCTGAAACTTATGATGAAGATGGAATGCCTGTTCAAGGAGGTCTTATGGATGGCAGACTGGGTACGATTGAACCTGGACAAAAATGTCTGACTTGTGGAAATACTGCAGCAAGATGTCCTGGTTGCTGGGGCCACATTGAACTTGCAGAACCTGTTTTACATATTGCATTTATTGATAATATCCACAAACTATTACAAGCTACATGTCGTTCATGTGGAAGACTAAAGGTTCCTCAAGAAGATTTAGATGAATTCAAACGAATTAAAGAAAAACATGCAGCTTACACTGTAATTTCACAAAAACGTATTCCAGAACAAATTATTGAAAAAGCAAAGAAAGCAAAAGAATGTCCTCATTGTGGAAAAACACAATATGAGTTGATTTTTACAAAACCTACTATCTTTGTTGAAAAAACCGAAATTGGTGAACACAGACTTTTACCTATTACAATTAGAGAAAGATTCTCACAAATTCCAGATGAGGATTTAGAATTACTAGCATATGATCCAGGTGCCACTAGACCAGAATGGTTTATACTTCAAGTACTACCAGTTCCTCCAGTAACTGTAAGACCTTCAATTATTCTTGAGACAGGAATTAGATCAGAAGATGACTTGACACACAAAATGGTAGATATCATCAGAGTTAATCAAAGACTAAAAGAAAGCAAAGAAGCAGGAACTCCTCCATTAATTGTTCAAGACCTAGTTGACCTGTTACAATATCACATTACAACATACTTTGATAATGAAGTATCTGGAATTCCACAAGCTCATCACCGTTCTGGACGTCCACTGAAAACATTAACACAAAGACTCAAAGGAAAAGAAGGACGATTTAGAGGCTCATTATCTGGAAAGAGAGTCGACTTTTCAAGTAGGACTGTAATTTCTCCTGATCCAAACTTGGACTTGTCTGAAGTAGGTGTTCCTGAGGCAGTGGCAATGAAACTCACTATCCCCGAAATTGTTACAGAATGGAACATTGAAAGAATGAGAAAACTCGTAATTAATGGTCCTGATAAATTCCCCGGTGTTAACTATATTGTAAGACCTGATGGTGTTAAAATCAGACTTGATTTCGTTGAGGATCGTTCTATTATTGCTGAGACACTAGAAACTGGTTATCTTGTAGAAAGACATCTTGCCGATGGTGATATTGTGATGTTCAACAGACAACCATCTCTTCACCAGATGTCTATCATGGCACACTATGTTAGAGTTCTTCCAGGAAAAACTTTCAGATTACATCCATCAGTATGCCCTCCTTACAACGCAGACTTTGATGGTGATGAAATGAACTTACACGTTCCTCAAAGTGAAGAAGCAAGAGCAGAAGCAATTCTTTTGATGAGAGTTCAAGATCAATTAATCTCACCAAGATATGGTGGTCCTATCATTGGTGCATTAAGAGACTTTGTAACTGGTGCATATCTGCTTACTAAAGATGGAACTACATTAACTCCTCAAGAATTTTCCAATCTTGCAATGCTTGGTGGTTACACTGATACTCTTCCAAAACCTGCAACAAAAACAAAAAATGGTCCAGCTTACACTGGAAAACAATTATTCTCATTATTCCTTCCAAAAGATTTCAACTATGTCATTACATCAAAATGGTCTAAAGGAACCAAGGGTGCACAAAATGATGTTGTTATAAAAAATGGTGAACTAATCAGTGGTGTAATTGATAAAACATCCATTGGTGCTGAAGAACCTGAAAGTGTTTTGCACAGAATTGCAAAAGACTATGGAAATGCAGTCGGAAAAAGTTTCCTCAATTCAATTCTGATCATGGTAAAACAATTCATCACTCATTATGGTTTCAGCTATGGTTTCGGTGATCTTGAAGTTCCTGAAAAAGATAAAGAGCAAATTCTAACAGATATTCAAGGAACATACGATGTTGTAGCTGATTTAACTGATCAATATGAGAAAGGAACTCTCAAACTAACAAGAGGTATGAGACCTGAAGAAGCACTAGAGGCATACATCGTAAATGAATTAGGAAAAGCTAGAGACAAGGCTGGTTCTACTGCAAATGACTCCCTTGATGATAGCAATGCAGGCAAAATCATGGCTACTACTGGTGCCAGAGGTTCATCACTTAACGTAGGTCAGATGGCAGGAGCATTAGGACAACAATCTAGAAGAGGAAATAGATTGCATGAAGGATACAACAATCGTGCATTACCACACTATCAAGAACATGACAACAATCCAGATGCAAAAGGATTTGTAAAATCAAATTATAGAGAAGGACTCTCTGCACTTGAATTCTTCTTCCATGCAATGGGAGGTCGTGAAGGACTAGTAGACACTGCAGTTAGAACACAACAAAGTGGTTACATGCAACGTAGATTGATCAATGCACTAGAGCACATTAGACTAGAATATGATGGAACTGTCAGAGATCCACACGGTCACATCGTTCAATTCCTCTATGGTGAGGATGGAATCGATGTTGCAAAAAGTGATCATGGTGAGGCATTTAATATTAACAGACTAATTGAATCTCAAACCATTGTTGATTCTGGAAAGAAAGCAACAAAAGATGAGACTGAAACTCTTTCAAAGAAATACACAAAGACATTCAATCCTAGATTAACAACACTAGTTACTGAAGCATTACAAAACTCTAACTTGAGTAAAGATGGAGTTGAAGCAGTATGTAAGAAAGGACTATCTCTTTTCAATAAATCTAAAGTAGAACCTGGACAAGCAGTTGGAATTATTACAGCACAATCAATTGGTGAACCTGGTACTCAGATGACTTTGAGAACTTTCCACTTTGCAGGAATTAAAGAAAGAAACGTTACCTTAGGTTTGCCAAGACTCATTGAACTTGTTGATGCAAGAAAGAAACCAGTAACTCCAACTATGGATATCTATCTTGATGAAGAATCCAAAAAATCAAGAGAAAAAGCAATTGAAGTTGCAAGAAATGTTTTACAAACTAAAGTCAGTGCATTGATTGCTGATAGTGAAACTGATTATGCTACAGAAATTAAACTAATTCTAAGTGAAAACAGGCTCAGAGAAAGAGGATGTACTATTGGTGAAGTTGAAGCAGCCTTGGCATCTAACAAGAAATTCAAAATGGAGACCACTGGCGAATTAATTACACTAAAACTTGTTGAAGAATCTGATGCACCAACAGTTATTGCAATTCGAAATAAAGTTCTTAATGCTACCGTTAAAGGTGTTCCAGAGATTGAACGTGTCACTTTAGTTCAGAAAGATGATGAATGGGTTATCCAAACTACTGGTTCAAATGTTGCTAAAGTCCTTGAAGTCAAAGGAATTGACAAACGAAATGTTAGAACAAACAATGTGTTTGAAATTGCAGGTACTTTGGGAATTGAAGCTGCAAGAAATGCTTTGATTAACGAACTTAACAACACTCTAGAAGATCAAGGATTAGAAGTTGACAATAGATACATCATGTTGGTATCTGATTTAATGTGTTCACGTGGCTACATGCAACAAATTGGTAGACATGGAATTGCTGGAACTAAAGATAGTGTTCTTGCAAGAGCAGCATTCGAAATTACAGTTCCAACAATTGCACATGCTGCACTTGGTGGAGAAGTTGAACAACTCAAAGGTATTACTGAAAACGTAATTGTTGGAAGCAACATTCCAATTGGAAGTGGAACTGTTGATCTTTACATGCAAGTAAGTAAGAAAAAATGATAAGGACTGAAAATCATGGCTGATGAAATTTCTACTTTAATGGCAAAAAGTAAAGACAAAGATGTTTTGCTTAGATTAAGAAATAACAAAACAGTTCATGGAACCCTCAAAGATTTTGATATTCATATGAATTTGACACTAGATGACGCTGAGGATATTTCCGAAGAAAAACCTGTAAAACTTGGAACTGTTCTGCTTCGAGGAGACAATATTTTAGCAGTCTCACTTCCTAAAGAAGAATCAGAATAACTCTCAAACGTTAAATCTAATCGTACTAAATTTTAATTGTGATTGAAGTATTTGTTTTACCTTTGATTCTGTTTCCTGTATTTGCAGAATCTATTCCAGATTATGACAATCCTTATGCTCCAATTTTTACAAATAAACCAGTGTATTCGTGGACTGATAAAGTAAAAATGACAATTATTGCACCTAGCTGGAATACTGATAAACATCTGATTGATTCAATTGGTGATGATCAAGAACATCCAATCAAAATATCAACAAGAGAACACTCTTTGGAACCTTATAGATTCACTGAAACTGATGTAAATTCCGGAATTTTTACTGCAGAGATAATCCTTACAGGATTTTCTCATGATGCAAATGGAGATGGTACAATAGATACAAGCCCTAGAACAAATGGAAACGGTCCCACTAGCGGGTTCTTGGAAGTTGATAGAGATTCAGCAATCACTATTTCATTTGAATTTGCAGATGGAGTAGTTTTAACTGAATCAGTTCCAGTCCAATGGAATATTGGAACAATTGAATTTTTAAATGAAATTTATTTTCCAGAGGATTCTATTATTGTTCGTGTAGTTGATTTGGATATGAATCTAAATCCTGAAGCTGTAGATCAAATTCCAATCGAAGTTTTTTCAGATTCTGATGTTGCTGGAATAGAAGTAGATGGTATTGAAACATCTGAGAATTCTGGATTGTTTGAAGCAACAATAACACTTACTCCTTCTTTTTCTAGTGGAAATAGACTCTATTCTGTGCCTGGAGATATCATTTCTGCGAAATATGATGATCACACTCTGCCAAAACCATACACCACATCTGATGATTTAGAAATTGAAAGTTTTACAATGATTGATTCATCGATTCCTTCTATTGAACGAATTCAAAATTCTCCAATAATTATTTCTGACAGTCTTGGAAATACATTACAATCTATTTCAGAAAATAATCAAATTCAATTAGTTGGAAACATTATGAATAATCAAGATTTCAAACAAACATTCGTTTATCTTTTCCAAGTTAAAAATTCAGACAATTACATTGAATCTCTGTCTTGGATACAAGGTGAATTGTCTGCAACACAAAGTCTTGATGTTTCTCAATCTTGGATTCCAAAAAATTCTGGTGTTTACACAATTGAAACATTTGTCTGGGATTCTTTAATTGATCCAAATGCTTTGGGGAAATCTTCATCAATCATGATTACAGTGGAATGAAAAGTATCATTTCTACGTGATTATTAAATAGAAAATTTGATTTTGAGCACTTGTGTTAGGATACCTAGTAGGAATTACCTTAGTGTTAACCGCATTAGTACCATTTCTTTTAACAGATGTTTTTGCAGATTCTTTTACTGTACATTTTGATAAATCTGAATACATCTTAGGCGATCAACTTACGATTTCAGGTGAAATTTTAGATTTTAAAATGCCTGTAATAGCTATGAGCATCTATGATCCTGATGGAAAAATCTTATCCGCTAATAACTTGGAAATTTCTCCTGAGAAAAATTTTGAAAAAACCATTTTACTAGAATCTTCATTTTACGAAAAAACTGGAGAATACTTGGTAAAGTTAGACTATGGTCAAGTTTCTCAAAATTATAATTTTATCTTAGAAAATGATCTTCTCGAAGATGACATCTTTTTTGATGAGTTAATTGAGCCTGAAATAATCCTTCTATACACTGAGAAAAAACAATACACTGACAAAGACATCATAAAGATTACTGGTTTAGTTTCAGCATTAGACTCTCCAACTGTATTGATTGGAGTATATGATCCATTTGGAATGCCTGCAGGATTTTATTTTGGAATGGTTGATTCTAATTTGGAATTTTCAACTAGCTTTCTTGTAAAATCTGGTGTAAATTTTAGAACAGATGGAACTTATTCTATTAAAGCTCATTATGCAGAAACTGAAGCGATATCTTTTTTTGATTACTATGAAGTTATTCCAACTACAAAAAATTCTCAAGAACCAATTGAAACTATTGATGACACCATAACTGAAACATCTCAAGAACCAATTGAAACTGTTAACATAATTGAAAAAGAAAACCAAAAAGATGTTACAATCATAAATGAATCTGATTCAAAAAATAATTCCAAAAAAATCAAGGACAATATCAAAAAACAAAATAATCTAACTGTTGAAGATATTGAATTAGGAAAGCTACTTAATCAAATTAACCTAGACTGTGATTCAAGTCTCTATACAGATACAATTTCATATTATGATGGAATGGGTCCTGCTTTGTACAGATTGTGCAAATTTGATAGTTCTTTGAATTTCTTTAACGAATCATTAATCAAAAATCCCAATGATGTTGAAATTCTTGTTAACAAAGGTTCTACCTTAGGGAAATTAGGTTATTTTTCAGAGGCAATTGTGTATTTTGATCATGCCATCAACGTTAACTCTTCATTTCTTCCAGCAAAAAACAACAAAGCAAATGCATTAGCAAATCTAGGAAATCTTAATGATGCAATTACATTATACAATGAAATTCTCAGAGAAAATCCTAATTACATTACAGCTAAGAAAAATCTCAAAATAGCTTTGTCTCAAAATTCAGAAACATCTCAAATCATAAACATTAATCAAAACACAAATGAAAAAAATAAAGAGGTATTCCAAGAAAAAGAAATTCCAAACTATGAACAAAAGGAAATTATCAAACCCAATAAACAAAAATCAAAAAACTTTTTTGATGAAGTTAGCATTGCATTTTCTAGTTTAGGTTCTTTGTTTGGTTTCCTAAACTAATTGTTCCTTAGTTTGTGCCTGACTTTTCAATAAACCTATAAAGCCCTCTGGCGTCGATCGTCATAAGGAAAACATGAGTAAGATACTTGAAAAATCATTAAAAGATGCACGAAAAGAGGACAAGTTAACAATGGGTGCTAAACAAGTTTTAAACTCTGTAAAAAATTCCAAGCTAATTGTATTGTCTCAATCAGTAAGCAAAGAAATGTTTGAGAAAATTGAATCAGATGCAAAAAAAGAAAAAATACCATTAGTGAACTTTCAAGGAACATCAGTCGCATTAGGAAGATTATGTGGCTTGCAATTTAGAATTTCAACAATTTCATTCACATCAATAAGTGATGCAAACATCAAATCTATTCTAAAAGATACTGAAGCTGAGGAAAAAAATGACTAGTTGCAAATCACTTCATGAAAGTTTAAATGAGACATTTTTTGTTCGGAGATAAAAAGGAATTCTTATGACACAATCTATCAAACTAACAACAGATCAAATGCGTATGATGTCTCTTTTCCAAAATGTTACTGGTGCAACTGCACGTGATTGTGTTGAAGATGAAAAACAAGACAGAGTAATTTTTGTGGTTAATACCGGAAAGATGGGTCTTGCAATTGGTAAAGGTGGAACCCATATCAAATCACTACAAAATATTGTTAAGAGAAATGTTGAACTGGTCGAATATGATGAGGATCCAGCAAAATTTTTGTCTAATTTACTTAATTCAAAATTAGTTTCTGAAGTAAAAATAAATACACGAACCGATGGGTCAAAACAGGCAATTGTTTTGGTAGACCCAAGAAAGAAAGGCATCGTTGTAGGAAGAGAAGGAAGAAATGCTGAGAAGGCAAGACTTCTTGCAAAACGATATTTTGATATTACTAGTGTATTGATTAACAGTCCTGAAAAACAAACATTGGAGATGTAGTATATGAGAAAATCACCACTTGGATTATTTGCAGGCAGAGTTTTGACCACTAAGAAAAAAAGACAAAGATGGGCAATCTCAACTTACAAACGAAGAGAACTTGGAATTGATAAGAAAGCTGATCCTCTTGGAGGCGCACCTCAAGGACGAGGTATTGTTTTAGAAAAAGTTGGAATTGCAGCAAAACAACCTAACTCTGCAGTTAGAAAATGTGTTAGAGTTCAATTAATTAAAAATGGTAAAACTGTTACAGCATTCTTACCTCGAGACGGTGCAATGAACTTCATTGATGAACACGATGAAGTGCACATTCAAGGTATGGGTGCAACACAAGGTGGTGCAATGGGAGATATTCCTGGAGTTAGATTCAAAGTTTTCAAAGTAAATGGAACCTCATTACATGAATTAGTAATTGGAAAGAAAGAGAAACCAAGGAGATAGAAATGGCACAAACAAAGAATTTGTTATTATTTAGAAAATGGGATTTATCTGATATCGAAGTCAAAGATCCTGGTTTGAAAACTGCTATCTCCCTTAGAAAACAAATTCTACCATACACCTATGGTCGTTCTGCTCTAAAGAGATTCAATAAAGCTGATGTAAACATTGTTGAAAGATTAATCAATAAAACCATGCACTTTGGTAAAAAATATGCAAAGAACACAGGAAGAATGACTGGCAAAAAAACCAAAGTTCTCAATACTGTAAAAACTGCATTTGATATTATTGCATTAAAGACTGGAAAAAACCCAGTTGAAATTTTAGTTAGAGCAGTAGAATTTTCAGCACCAAATGAAGATACCACTAGAATAGTTTATGGTGGCACTGTCTATCATGTTTCAGTAGATGTTGCTCCAATTAGAAGAGTTGACTTGGCACTAAAATTCATCTCTGATGCAATTAAAGAGGCAACATTCTCAAATCCAAAACCTATTGAAGAACATATGGCTGAGCAATTAATGCTTGCAGCTGCAAATGATCCTGCAGCTCCTTCTGTCAAGAAAAAGAATGAGTTAGAACGTATAGCACAAGCCTCAAGATAGAAAATTTTTACAGTAGCCCGAGGAAGATTCGAACTCCCGTCTCCGCCTATATCCACTTTGTAAGATCCAGAGGGCAGAATCCTTGACCGCTAGACTATCGGGCTACTCGAAGAAATTTTGAAATGAAAGAATATAATCATTTGCTGAAGTTATTTTATTCTAATTTCATGAATTGCAGTGGCATAATCACATTCAGCTTTTAATCTCATATATGGAATTAATCTAAAGTGAATTGAATAAGTATCGCCTTCTTTTTTCAAAATTCCTTTTTGTATTAATGAAACCAATCCACGTGATGCAACTGAAATGGAAATATTTTTTCTTTCAGCCACTTTATCTCGTTTATACTGGAATTGTTTTAGTGTAAATGAAACATCATTTAGATTTAAGATCAAAGGCCAAACTATTTCACTCCACACTAATCTCCTGTTTTCTGTGGCTGCAGCATATTTTCCTTTTTCACTCAACATTAATAACATCTGCAAATGATGTTATAACTTAATAGTTGTCTCAAAGTGAAATTGAAGAATCTCTAAACATGTTAGAAAAAGATTGGGATGTGGACCCAATCTTAAGAAATTTTATGCTAGGTAAGGTTACTGATGTTTCTGACTATCCAATAAAAGTCAAAGATGTGATTTTTCATATACCTTATCTAAATTCTGAAAAAAAATACATCTTGTGGAAATGTTACTGGCCTGATTGTCATAATTGCTGTGATAGGCAAGGTAGACTGCCCTTAACTTCTGATGATCTTATTACAATTGGAAAGGGACTAAAATATCAAAAAACATCTGAGTTTGTAAAAAATGAAACACTCACAGTTACATATCAAGAACCAGGACCCTCTGGACAAATGACAACAATGACTACAATTAATCTAAAAAGAAAAACCGATGAGACAGAATCTGATGATGGTACTCACATCTCTTGTAGATTTTTAGATGAAAAAGGTGGATGTAGTATGCATCCTGATAGGCCAGGCGTGTGCTATCTTTATCCTTTCTCAACATGGTTAGAAAATGAAAAAGGCAAAGCGCGAATTCATGCAACGTATCAATTTACAGGTGACTGCCCAGGATTTTATCTTGCTGAGAATCTAGAACCAATGAAAGAAGAATTCAAAGAATACACAAAAATTATTCATGATTACAATATAGCCTCAAATCGTACAAATAGAGAAGGCTTTGGTTCAGTCAGTTTTGGTTAAGCTTTTGCAACTTTCATTAAATCTGCAATTTTGATATCCATTCCAAATCTATCTTCATTCTTTTTCATGTATCTGAAAATTGCTAAAAAGTCTGGCAATGATTTAAAGAAATTGAAATCTTTCTTAATTTTTGCTCTAACAAAATTAAACACTTTTGCATACACTTTGTAATGTTCTTCTACTGCTTTTTCATAAGCTTTGAAATCATTCATGTTTTCTAAGAAAATTTCAACACATTGCATTGATGGAATGATTCCTTCTCCAAGTAATGCATAAACTGTGCCAATTGACTCTCCAACTCCTACGACTTTGCCTGAATAATATGGCTTACATCTGTCTGGAGTTGCCAATCTAATTGGACGACCTTTAGTTTTTAGAACTTTACCTCCGTGTTTTTTTAGAAAATCGTCAGTTGCTTTGATGTGATTTTTGTTGTAATCTCCTGCTCCAATATGTGCCCATTTTTCTCCTAATGGGAAATACCAGAAATATCCAGACATTCCAGGAAATGGTTCAATGTAAAAATCATCGTAGGGAACTCCATTTTCATATTCTACTTTGTATTCATATGTTGGCAAAAAGAAATCTTCATCTAATTTTGGTAAATACACTCTATGAAAACCAGTACAATCAACTATCATATCATATTCTTTCTCTAGCTCTTCTAAGGTTGGAGGTTTACCATAGATAATTTTGGAATCTTTGATGAAGTCTTTGATTAATCCTATTTTGTCATAAGTACATAATCCATGCAATCCGATATCAAACTTGACATCATTATTCATTTTGACATGCATGTTTTTTCCATCATGAATTAGAAAGTCATCAAAATTTCTGCCAGTCTTTTTACAAAACTCTCTTAGAATAGGTTTGATTGTTCCCCAAGCACAAATTGAATCATGTCTTTCCTTGGGATTTAACTCATATCCGACAACTTCGTGTTCAGAATCTTTTAGCCTGGCTACGAGATAAGAGCCTGCTACTCCCATACCCATTACTGCTATTTTCAAGATATTTTGCGATCTAGTTATGCCTAATAAATACACTTTCTGAAAATTTTTCTAGTGCTCAATTTTCATTTTTGATATTCACTCGTAGGAAAAAGTAGTGTTAGTTAAATATCAAAATCACATAGTTTTTTTGAAAAGGTAGTCTCTCGTCTGATTACAAACGTTTCAGACCTTAAGACGATTGCTGTCATCAGATAACACTCGTTACTGATCTTAAGCAAAGAGCTGTCATCAACATCCTTTGGGGTTGATCTTAAGCTCACTCACCTTTTTTATTAAATTAAATTTGGGAATATTTGTTATTTTATCATGGATACATTTGAAGCAGTAAAGACTCGACGTGCAATTAAAAAATTTGATAGTTCATACAAGATGAGCTCAGATGATGTAAAATCTCTAATGGAATTGGCAATATTGTCTCCTACAAGTTATAATCAACAAAACTGGAGATTTGTTACTGTAACTGAACAATCTGTTAAGGATAAAATTTCTAAAGCTGCACGTGATCAACCTCAACCAAAAGATGGTTCTTTGGTTGTTGTTTTATGTGGAAATCTGAATGCATGGAAAGACAATCCAAAACGATATTGGAAAAATCATCCTATAGAAAAACAAGAGTTAGTACAAAATTCTCTTTCAAGAAAATATGCTGAAAGTCCTCAAAATCGTCGTGATGAAGCAATTCGTTCTTGTGGTTTTGCAGCTCAAACAATAATGTTGGCAGCAAAACAGATGGGACTTGATTCTTGCCCAATGGTAGGCTTTGAGTATGACGAACTAGCTAAAGTGATTAATCTTCCTGAAGATCATCTGATCTCTATGATGGTTGTTGTTGGAAAGGCTGCTGAACCTGCAGCTCAACGTGGCGGACAATTATCCTTAGACGAAGTAGTTTTTGAAAATCATTTCTAAATCCAACTAAAAATCTCAAAAGTGGTACATTCTTCAAACAACGAAATGATTTAAAATCATGCCTGAGCATAATATACTATGGGCATTGATGAGGCTATTCAGAAGTTAGAGACCTCTAACCAAGGCTTGAACACAATTTTAGAAAATCTAAATGAACAATTAGCAGATTTGCGTTCTGATCCTAGACTTGAAGGATTAGTTGATGATTTAGAAAATTTATTTTTTGCATATATTAAAACCTGGATTAAAGGCAATAATGAAATTGTTGAAATTTTGAAAAAAGAACAAAAATAATTATTCTATTAAAATTGCAGGTTTGAATGGTCTAGCATGTCTTGCTTTTCCTTTAGGATCATAGATTTCACTATCTGATTCAGAATACACAGTAATATCTACTCCAAATTCTTTCTTTCCAATACTTGCTAATTCATTTGCTAGAAACTCTTTTTCATTAAATCCTGATGATTCTAATTTCATTTTCTTGATTTCTTCTGATTCGGAATGCAAGTCTTTGATTGTTTTCTGCACAAAGTCTGGCATCTTTTTTGCATCTGTTGTTTCAGGATCTGCAATCAATTCTTTCATTACAACCCCCATGTTGTTTTGACCTCCAACCATAATGCTCAAAATCTTATGATATACTTTGGATTTGAATTCATCAGAGTTTACATAGATTACAATTTTTTGTGGTGAGATTTTGGTAACTTTTAGAATATTTGCAATATCTTCAATTGTTGATTTTAGTAATTCTTCAGCTTGAATTGCTGTAGCATCAACTTGTTCTTTTGAGTATTCAGGCCATTGTGTCTTTGAAACTAAATCAGAGTTTTCCAATTTTTCCCACATCTCTTCAGCTATATGTGGTGCAAATGGAGATAACATTGCAACTCGAGTTGAATTGACTTGGTGCAAAATTCCTGAAATGTCGTCACGACTTTTTGCTTGGGTTCTCTTTTGATACCAGTTCAAATCTGTCTCAAATGTAAACAAAATATCATGTAGTGCCTCACGCAATCTCATCTTTTCTACTGCTTCTGTGATTTGAGCAATCTTGCTTTGGGTCTTGGATAAAATCCACTTGTCTTCAGGTTCTAACTCCCCTACAGACTCGTTTCTGAGCCTAGAACATTCTTCCAAAAGAGATTCTAACTTACTTTGAATTCCTGAAACTGACTCCATGTTAAAGTCAGCATCTTGGAGTAACTCTGCTGATGAGATGATAGCTAACCTAATTGGATCTGCTCCATGATCCTGTATTGCTTTTCTTAATGGAATAATATTTCCCATACTTTTTGACATCTTTGCACCATCCATCATTACACTACCATTAACTACAATTTCTTGTGGCCACAATTTTTTATCAAAGATTGCAACATGATTCAATACAAAAAATGACAAGTGATTCTGAACCAAATCACGTCCTGAATGTCTTGAATCCACTGGATAAAAGTACGAAAATTCTTTTTTGATCATATCAATTGTATTCTCATCAAGATTTGAAGTTGATGCAACAAGTGTTACATCTCCCTTATCTATCAAAACATAATCAAAGAATTCTTTTGTAAGATTCTCAGGAGTTACTGTTCCATCATTTACAAATCGTGAAATGGTATAGTATGCCATGTAGATTACACTATCGGACAAACTTTCAACAATCCAATCATTATCCCATGGAAGTTTAGTTCCTAGTCCCTGTTGTCTTGCACAAGCTCGCTCATGCAACCAGTCGATTACTTCAATAAACTCTGTCTTGATGTTGCTTGGAAGAATATTCATCTCATCAAGGCATTGACGAGCAAGTTTCTTCCATTCTTCATCACCATAATTCAAAAACCATTGATTATTCAATACTTTGACGACACAATCACATCCACAACGACAACGTACAGACTCTTCTAGCACTGGGAATTTTTCTAAATTACTGTTATCTTGGAGCCAAGATCTAATTTTATCTCGTCCAAACTGTACCTTCTCTCCATTAAACTGTCCACATTTGTCGTTTAGTTTTCCATCAGTAAACTCTTTGAGGTATAACTCCTTTGTAGCATCCTCTAGCTTGGTATCTGATTGGTCAGAGATTCCCATCTTCTCTACGATATCTTTTGCTGGAATGGAACCATATCCTTCTGTAACTATGATTGGAATAGGCTCTAATTTTGAGGCTAATTCGTGGTTTTTGGCCTTCAAATCCATCAATGCCTGATAGTCTTTAGGTGCATGGGCAGGTACTGACATTACAAGTCCTGTTCCCATGCCAGGCTCCACAAAGTCAGCAGGCAAAATTGGAATGTCTCGTCCATCATGATTCTTGACATTCTTTCCAATCACATCACTACCTGGAATCTCTCCAATTACTGCAACTTTTTTCTCAAAGAATTCGATCTTCTTTGCACATTCTTCAGAGACAATCCATGTCTCATCATCTACTGTTACTTTTTTGTAAACTGTATTTGGATTGACCCAAAGATTTGTGATTCCAAAGATAGTTTCTGGTCGTAATGTTGTAATTGGAAAAACAAAATCATCTAACTTGAATTTTATCAAAAAGTTCTTGTCATCAATTTTGGGTTCAACATCTCCCAATGTATCATGTTGTGATACTGGGTTTTTACATTCTGGACACCATCCAACTGGATGACTACCTTGAATGATTCGACCCTTTTCTCGTAGTGTGGTGATTTGCCATTCGATAAACTTTTGATAACCTGGAACTATTGTAGTAAATTCTCTTCTCCAATCAATGGAATATCCCATCTCAATCATTCCTGATTTAATCTCTTCATGAAAATAATCTGCAATCTTTATTGGATCAACAAATGTCTTGATTGCATCTTCTGGAACATGATAGATGTTTCTCAAACCCTCAAGAATCTCTTTTTCTTCATCTTTGATTCTTTTTGCCATGCCAAGAACTGGAGTTCCAGTATAATGAAATCCCATTGGAAATAATACGTTGTATCCTTTCATTCGATAGAATCTTGCATGAACATCAGCTAGTGTGTATGTTCTTCCATGTCCAATATGTTGTGGCGAGTTTGGATATGGATATGCTACTGTAATGAATTTTTTTGGCTTGTCATTTGGGTTTGTCTCAAAGTCTTTGTTTTCTTGCCACTTGTTTCTCCATTTGGTTTCAATTTCTGTCCAGTTGATTGTCATTATATCATCCTAAAATCATAGATTTTGCTTTGGCTATTGCCTCGTCTTTTTTAGATGTGTCTTTTCCTCCCCCTTGGGCAAATTTGGTATCCCCGCCTCCTGAACCACCCAAAATTGAGGCTATCTCCTTGGCAATAGAGCCTGCATTTACGCCTGATTCTTCCCCTGCATAGACCATCACACGTATGGTAGGACCAGCTTCAAAAATACCACATATTGCAGATTTTGAATCCTTTGCAACTAGCTTTTTGCCAAAGTTGAGATGAAAATATTCGTCATAATCAGAACTTGCAGTAAAACAGAGTTTGTTGTTTGCTGTAACTCCTTCTATATCTCCTGATTCTCCAGCTAGAACTTTTTCTAAAATGACCGGAATCTTTTCTCTTGCCTTTTGCTTGTTTTGCTCACGTTGTTTTTCTAATTCCTCTTTTTGTATTGCTTCTTCAGCTTGTTTCTTTGATACTTCTTCTTGATCCTTTACATATTGGAATGCATTTGGACCTGAAACAAACTCTACACGAACTACTCCATCTTGAATTCTCTTTGTCTTTGTAATTTTGATTAACTCAATGTCTCCTGTTGTTTTGACATGTGTTCCGCCACAAGCTTCAATGTCTTTGTCTTCAATGGAGACAATTCTAACTGACTTTACTGGAACAACACCTCCCTGATAAATCCTAAATCCATATTTTTGTTCTGCAGTTCCTCTATCAAAATATTCAATCTTTACTGGATAGTTTTCTTTTATCATTTGATTTGCTGCATCTTCAATTTGTTTTACCTCATCATCAGAGAGTGAAGAGTGATGTGTAATATCTAATCTGGCATGATCATCTTCTTTGAATGCTGAATGCTGCCAAATCCAAGAACCTAAAACTTTACGTGATGATGCATTGATGATGTGGGTACTGGTGTGATTTTTTGTAATGTTAGAGCGTCTTGTTTCATCTACTTTGCATGATACTGTCTCTCCTTCTTTTGGAGTACCGCCTTCTAACTTGTGAACTATAACATGTGCATGTTTGTCTACATCAATTACCTTGAATCCTGCAATGATGCCATGATCAGGCTCTTGACCTCCACCCCGTGCATAAAATGATGTTCTATCTAATACCACCATGTCATCAAAGACCTTGAGAACTTTGGCCTCAAACTCCATTGGATCATCTCCATAAAATAATGTGTCAGTTTCAGGAAGTTCTTCTAGTGGAAGTTCTGCAATTGCCTTTTTCTTTTCAGATTGGTGTAAATCAGATAGTTTCGAGTAAAATGATGATGGAATCTCTGAGATTGCATCAACTTCTTTGAGATATTCAGGTGTAATTCCATCTGATTCGTAATATGTGATAAGTTCATCAACGGTAGGAGTTCCTCTTTCTCTGATTTTGTCTGCCTTTTTCTTCATGTGGATTTTTGATTCTTCATATCTTGAAGATTCTAGTTTCAAAATATTTTTGACATCTTCTCTTTTCTCATCAAGTTCCGGATAGGTTTCCTTGAGATAGTCTATGTGAGTATCAACCAAGTCATCTATATCAAGCGAAATTCCCAATCTTGCAATTGTTCCATTAATTCTGCGCAACATCATTCTGAGGTTGTATCCTCCACCAACATTACTTGGCAATGCACCATCAGTAATTGCAAAGATTAAGGTTCTAAGATGGTCTGCAATAAGATACATTCCTTCAAGCGGTGTGATTATTCTGTTTAGTTGATCATCAGTTAATCCTACAGTCTTGATTGCATGACGTCTTACATCATTCAAGTCATCAAAGTCTTCAAGTGCCTTTGCAATCTCTGTAAAGTACTTTCGTAAAATTTCTGAATCAGAATCAATTCCAATTTTTTCAAATAACTTTTGATTTATTGGACCAAAACAACAATCATAGGCAGTAGGTGTTCCCATTGTTATCCATGCAAAGCGTTCTAATCCAGCCCCCATGTCAATTACTCTTTGGTCAAGTGTAGTATGCTGTCCTAATTCGCCTTGAAATTCAGTAAATACTGCATTTCCAAGCTCCAAACCTCTGACAAAGTATTCTAATGATGGACCAAATGAACCGCCACCTGCCCATACGTCTTCAACAAAAACAACTTCTTCTTTTTTGATTCCAAACTGTTCAGTTAGTAATCTATAATCCAAATCAACACATTCATCTTTCCAATAACCTTGTTTGTCATCTGGAATACTATGTTGTCCAATCATACAAAATGACGAAAAGTGTCTGCCAGTTACTCCGACATTTTCCAAGTCCTTGAATCGTAAACATGTTTGTGGAACAACTAATGGGTTTGCAGGAAACTCAAAGACTACCTTTGAACCCATTATTCTTTGAAAGTCTACTACTGATGCAATTGTAAAATACAAATCATCACGCCAACGGCAAACAACAGGATATCTGTTAACTGATGTGTGGTTGTTTTTTACAAAAAATTCCTCAACTTGTTTCCACGATTCTGTATAATCAAATCTCTTTGATGTTGGTGGTTCTCCAATGAATGAATAAGTATCATCCGCGCAATCAGGACACATCTCTCGTCCTGGATCCATTGTCCAAAAGAATTTGACACATTTGGGACAGGACTTTCTAACAAATCCTTGTTCTTCAAATAACTTGACTTTGTAGTATTTGTCAGAATCTGAGGAAAATTCTTTGAGGATCTCGTTTTTGTCCAACTATCAAGGCTGCTTTAGACCGATATTAAGAATTGTCGATTAATAATACATTAAATACAATACATAATTCAGATTATTCATGTTTGGTAAAAAGCCTCAACTAAAGGAAGGCGTTCACGTTTTTTCAGTTAGAAAAAATGGTGACTATAATGATTTTATTTTTGCAGTTATTTCCGGTGTAGAAGGCAGAAAAGTAGGCGTTAATGGAGTTATTGTAAACCCCGTTGGTTTAAAAAATAAGATTGAACAAGGCAAGGCTGGAGAACGTTCTATTGAAATTCTCCAACATCCAACTCCTGATAATGTTGTCTTGGCTTTAATCTATAGAGTAGAACATGAAAATTTCACAGATGTCTTAGATCTTGATAAGGACAAATGTGATCTCATTCCACCAAAAGTATATGCAATGTTAGATGGTTGGATTCGTGAATCATTACCGGAATTCATAAACAATGTTTTGTCCTTGCCTCCTGGTTCTGAAAGAGATGAAGCAAGAAGAGTTTTGAAACAAAGAATGGATACTTTGGTTGATAAAAATCTCAAAAGAACATTGTATTCTATTTGTAGAAGTCTCAAAATCTTAAACTAGACTTTCAAAGTTAGGCGTGATTTCGCCATAGTTTTATATTATGCCCTAAGAAATTCTCGATACAATGGAATACGTTTACGCTGCTTTACTTCTTCACAAGCTAGACAAGGAAGTTAACGAGGCAAACATTAGCTCAGTTGTAAAAGCATCTGGCGCTGATGTAAATGAAGCCCAAGTTAAAGCACTAGTAGCAGCCTTAGCAGATGTTAACATCGATGAGGCAGTTAAAGCCGCACCTGTAGCAGTTGCAGCAGCAGCCGCACCCGCAGCAGCAGGTGATGCAGCTGGTGGTGAAGCAAAGGCTGAAGAA
>JANQNM010000029.1 GCA_028279625.1 Candidatus Nitrosopumilus sp.
GCTGACATTTCATCTTTTTCGAATACATGAATCACTTCATCTAATGCACCTTGATACTCAGGGTTGACATTTTGTGGTTCAGCTGTCAAGTGAATTGACTCAATTGCTTCTTCAACATTCAATGTTCCTCTGTCATAGAGTCTTAGTTTTTCACCAACACCATCAATGATATCGTTAGATATTCTAGCAGATGTATATTGTTGATAAGTTTCCTTAATGCCTTTTAGTGCGTCTTCAGCTGACATCTTATCCAATTCGAATTTGTGGATAAAGACATCTAGTTTTGCTGGGAATTCTTTATCTGCATTATGAGCTGAAACATAAACTTGTTTTGTTTCAACTACTGGACCGCTAGATACTGATGGTCTAAACATTGATACCCATTCAGCTTCGTATGCTGCTTTTCCGCCAGGATATTCAGAACATAGCGACAATCCACAGATTTCAGTAGTTGAAGAACCTGTGTTTTTTGCTTTCAATGCATCTGCATTTGGAAGAAAACCAGTTCCTGCAACACCAACAACCATGATTGCTGCCATGAAAATTACTAGGCTAGTCTTTGTCATTGCAAATTTGCTTTGAGTTTTTCATTTAAAGGATAGGTACATTCTTCGAAATTATTCCAAATCTATAGAATGAGAATAACTAATGATGTTATGAAAGTTTTATAAAATATTTCGTAAAAACCTGTCTCAAAATTTTATTTTAATTTTGATTTACGTTTTGATCTTAATGCAGTACCACAACAAGGACATTTGGAATCAGATGTAAAAAGATACACATCACATGACGTGCATCGCTTCACCCCTGCGTGATATCTTTTCTTGTCTGAACGATATCTTTCACAAATCCCTCGACATCCCATAGAATGTGTAAATTAATTGAAATCATGCTATAATCATATTCTATATTACAAAATCATAGAATCAGGATTACTGTCATTAATCTCTATTTTTTGATATTAGTATGGCTTTAGATGCTAAATTCCGAAAATTGATTGAAGTCGAACTAGAAAAAACATTAAACAAGATTCCTTTTGAAAAAAATTCAAACATTTCATCTATATGGAATTGTAATAGTGAAAGTGATTTTTTGTATGGTTGGCATATGGCTAAAGTAGAAGATTTTTGTATAAATCAGTTTTTTTTAAAATTTCATAAAAATCCAACTATAGAAGATAAGAGAGAAATTCAAGGAATTTTGTTTCTTCATGGAAAAGATTACCTTGATAAATTACAAGGACAACAAT
Source organism: Candidatus Nitrosopumilus sp. (assembly GCA_028279625.1). Lineage (GTDB taxonomy): Archaea > Thermoproteota > Nitrososphaeria > Nitrososphaerales > Nitrosopumilaceae > Nitrosopumilus. The sequence goes on from JANQNM010000029.1 coordinate 1,250, forward strand.
TAACATCTCATTTTTAATGAAAATGGGTTTGTGTTTCTGTTATTTTCTTACAACATTTGTAAATTGTAGAGATTGCTAGTTTACATACATCACATTTTGTGTTTTCTTCTATTAACAACCGCAAAATTTACACAATTTATTTTCATTTTAACTCAAAAAATAAGAAACCCCTTTCAGTTATTTTGCTAAAACTGAAAGGATTGGCATTGCATCCCATTGATATAGGTAATAACTCAAAACACCAGAACAGATGTTCTCATATTTTTTGAAAAATTCTTTTGCTTCTTGCTCTGTTGCCTCAAATACTGCCATTGATGATGCATGATTATCAAATGAACCAGACCACATGATTCTTCCTTGAGATTGCCATTCATCTACAAGTGCAGAAACTTGTGGGGCAATTCTTTCTAGATCCTGCGGGTTGGTATCTTTTGAAATGTTACTTACAAGCACCCAAGGTCTTTTTTCGTCACTCATAAATCTCATGACTGATTTTTTTTATTAAATCTGCTGAAGAGTATTTGTTCTTGTTTTATTGTTCTAAAATATGAAAATAAAATATCAAAATGGAATCTTCTTCATTTTTAATAATTTGATTTAGTAACTTTCATTGATCTTGAAATTTGTGTCTGACATTCCTTTACAAGCCACACAAGATCAATCATTGGAAAAATTGATCATTACATTAGCCCTGACTTGAGTCTATGGATGTATTTCTATTGGCATATCGTCCACGATTAATTTTCCAATGATTTTCTTTTTTTTGAAAATTGTGGAGTTTAAAATACTAAATGAAGATGTCTGTTTTCTTCTCAATGATTTGTTGTTTGAGAGAATCAGGAACATCTGGGATTGATGCTTTTGTTTGACCTGCAATGACTCCTTGTGCTTCTTCTAGTATTGCCAATGTGTCTGCATTGGTTTCAGCACCTACATTCATGCTGTCTCCAAGCTCCATTGAAGAGCCAGACATTACATCACCTAGTATGGATGACAAATCTTGCATCGATGCATTTGCCTCAGGCATTATTCCATTAAGTGATGGTGCTAATCCTTTGATGATTGACATACATGGACTAAGTGTTACTACTACATCTCCGAGTTCTGAGACTGTATCTAATCTAAGTTTAATTTGTTCCATGGAAAGTTTTGCTCCACTAACCATGTTTTTCATCTTTCTAACTTGTGCTAATTCCCCTGCATATGCCTGAGCGTAACCATTTTTGTTATTTCTCTGAGCATTTACTATCTTTTCAAAAATTGTGTCATGTTTTTTCTGTAATTTTTCATTAATTCCTTCTAATTTTGAAATCTGAAATTGTAATTTTTTCTGTGCAAAATCAATCTTGTTTTTTAGAGGTTCATCTGGCTTTACTTTGCCCATTACTTTTTGAGAAATACTTTCTCCGCCTGTTTTGCTCCAAGAGTTGCTGATCATGCCTTAATTCCTCATTCTGCCTCGTTTTTTTTGTTTTAAACGAATTTGTCCCTCTAGCTAGTGTAACTGGAGTGACAACAAAGTATGGTTACACTATCCGAAGGTAAATGTGAATATTTGAAAGCCTTGACCATCAACCTTGATTTCCAAAATATGAGATGCACTATCATCACTAGAGATAATATTGTAAAGCCCTGGTTCTGAAACATTTAGTGTATTGTCTTGTGCAATATCAGAACCTGCATATTTTTGTCCCAATGGTTCTCCATCAAGAAGAATCTCTAATTGAGCATTATTCTCTGTTACAATGTTTACCTCCTTTGCATTATAGAGTAACTTGATAGAACCTGTTTTGGAAACTAATTCCATGCTATCTTGATTATTTTTCCAATCTCCAACTGGATAGAAATTATGAAGTGTAATCTTTTCTGGTTCAGAATAACTTACAATTTTTCCTGGTTGAAATCCTTCTTGGCTTCCCAATTGATTTCTGTTTTGTGCAAACTTATACCCAAAGTATGATTCTGGCGTTCTAAACATAGAATGTTCAAACTCATCAATATCTACAAGTGTTTCAGCTGAAACTGGTTGAATTCCCAATGATGTTGCTCTTTCTTGTAGTAGTTGCTGAATTATTTTTTCAGTTTCTTGATAGGCCCCTTCTCCAATGTGATCATATCTGATGTATCCTTCATGGTCTGCAATGTATTTTCTTGGCCAGTATCTATTTTCAAAGGCTTTCCATGTTTCCATTTCATTGTCCATGACAACAGGATAATTGATTCCGTGTTTGTCAATTGCCATTTGAACATTGTCTGGATTTTTTTCAAATTCAAATTCTGGTGAATGTACACCAACAATTAACAAACCTTGATCTGCATATTTGTCATCCCATGCTGTAATGTAGGGTAATGTCCTAATGCAATTGATGCAGCTATATGTCCAAATATCATACAAGACAACTTTACCATCAATTTCTTGTGTTATCTCTTCAGGTGTTGTGTTAAGATAGTGAGCAATACCTACAATATCAGGTGCCGTTTTGAATCCAGATTTGTCGATTCTAGTCATGGATTCTCCTTCTATAGGCACATTTGCGGTGTTAACTTGATCAAATGATGAGAAAACCATACTTAGAACTCCTACACCAATGACAATCACTACGCCAAAAATTATTGCTGTCTTTATTTCTGATTTCATTTATTCACCCTAAAAGTAATAGTTCATTGAGAAGTGGAAAATTTGCAATATATGCTAATTGATTTGTGAAAACTAGAATTCCTAAAATTATAATAAATCCCCCTAAGATAAAATTGTAATATTTCAAATGTTTACTCATCGAACGAATAATTTTGTTTGCTCTTGAATAAAACACTCCTATCAAAATAAATGGAATTCCTAATCCTAATGAATAAACTAAAAGTAGATTAAATGCTACTGATGGTGTTGTAGCTGCTAATGTGAGAATTGCTCCAAGTACTGGTCCAACACATGGTGTCCAACCTGCAGCAAATGCTAATCCAAAAACAAATGACATTGGATAGCTAGCTTTAGATCTTTTTGGAAAGAATTTTTTTTCCATGTTTAATTTATTTATTTTTGTAGATAGTAACAAAAATACCCCAAATCCAATAATGATTATTCCTCCAATTTGGTAAAAACCTTCAATGATTTGACTTGGTGATGTTGACAGTACACTATTGATGATAACTCCTAATGTTGAGAACACAACAGAAAATCCTAAAACAAAAAATACTGAATTTAGAATAATGTTTGTTCTGTTAATTGAAATTGTTTTGGAACCTTTTGCCTGATTTAGTTCTGATAATGTAGCTCCTGAAATATATGCTAAGAATGCTGGAATCATTGGTAAAATACATGGCGCAACAAATGATCCTAGTCCTGCTAGTGCAGCTACAGCCAAAGTTATCTCTGCCATATATCAAAAGTGCAATTTTTCCTTTAAAGCATTATTCCAGATTTACTCCAAAACATACAATCCGTTTTTATCTAGGATGTGAGTAACTTCTGTATGAACAAGCGTTTCATCATAGTTGGTGTGGCCTTAGGCATAATTATCACGATTGCAGTAATCATAGGTTCTCCTGCATTGGGTGGCTTTGATGCTATGCGTTAATTAGAAGAATTTTTGGTAGGCTTTCTCAACTATTTGAAGGGATTCCTGTATTTCTGTGTTTGATAGCCAAGCAGTGACTGATACCCGTAGTCTTGCTTTGTTTTTTGGAACAGTTGGATATCTTATTGGTTGAGCAAAAATGCCATTTTTGAATAAAAATTCGCCTAAATTCATAGCATCTTTTTCTTTTCCAATGATGATTGGTATGATTTGAGAATCTGATCTTATCTCAAATCCTATCTCTTTGAGTCCTTTTGTTAATTGATTGGTGTTTTTGAGAAGTTTTTTTCTTTGTTTTTCACGATTTGTATCAAATCGTTTTAGAGAATATTCAACTAAAAATGATGGAAGAGCTGATGTGTAGATAAATGATTTTGATTTGTTGATGCACAAATCTATCACGTTGTTTTTTGATGCTACATATCCTCCAAATGATCCTAGGCCTTTACTCAAACTACTGATATACAAATCAATTTTTTTTGCAACTCTAAAATGATCAGGTGTTCCTTTTCCATCTCTTCCAAAAACAAAATCTCCATGTGCGTCATCTACAATAGTTATTGCATTTTTCTTTTCGGCAATTTCTGTAATTTCTTTTAATGGTGAAAAATCCCCATCCATACTAAATACCCCTTCCGTAATTATGAATTTGTTTTTTGCTTTTTGTTTTAGTTTGTTTTTCAAATCTTCTGTATCGTTATGTTTGTAGATGGAGACTTTAGCATCAGATAGTTTACAGGACTCTATAATGCTTGCATGGTTTAATTGATCACTTAGAATCAAATCTCCTTTTTTTGCAATAGCAGAGATTGCTCCAAGATTTGCCATGTATCCTGTAGGATAAACCAAACTACTCTGTTGTGATTTGTGTTTAGCAAGAGATTCTTCTAATTTTTTGTAACTTTGATCATTTCCTGAAACTAGTCTTGAACTTGATTGGAGTTGTTTGATTTGTAATCTTGTTGTAGGGATTCCCAAATAATCATTTGAGCACAAATTTAGTAGTTTTTTACCATTTATTGTAATGTGGGAGCCTTGTGATTTGCCGTAACGCAATTTTCTATACAGTTCGTTTTGCTTGATCTTTTTTAGTTCTGAATCGATAAAATCTAGTTTATGCTTTGAGTTCAACTATTGTTTATTGAAATTAGGCATGCGTAAAATCGTTTCTTAAAATGTTGATTCTTCAGATCTGGTTTGCACGCCAATATCCGTTTACCGAGTATTGGCTTATTCAAAAGATAGTTTTGAAAAATAAAAAGAAAAAAGAGGAAAATTACTCACAAGAGTAATCTCTATCCCAATATGGAGTAACTGCAGACTCGGTTGGTTTGTCCTTTTTGATGAATTTGACAGTCTCTTTTACAGTTTGTTCTGCCCAAGCAACCATTTCATCTTCTCCAACTTCATCAGTTCCTGGAGTTACAAGATAGTCTATTCCTTCAGCATCCAACATATCAGTCACCAAATCAATACCCATTTGGCTTCCTGTTGCATGTACAAGTACAACACGGTCTACATCTCCAGATAGCATTGATTCAATTTCATCTAATCCGTCAGAAAGAGCACCAGGATACAAATGATCCCAATCTTCTCTAACAACTAAATCCATAGAACCTGCAAATCCTAATTCATTTTCAACATGAGAAGCTGCACATGATAGTTCTTCTTCTTGAGAATCGTTGTGACCTTCATTTCTTGCACCATGACCTACAAGGATAACAACCTCATCCTCAGGAGAAACAGTTACAGCTTCTGCTTGTTTGACAAATATGTCTCTGAGTATTGGATGGTCTGGTCTTGCAGGTTCTGCAAAGATGATTTTTGAATCACTGAAGGTTTCAGCTCGAACATGAATGTGACCCATGTACCAACATACATCACCATATGCATCCAACATAGAGTCAATATCAACATGCATGTGCTCAAACATTGTTGTGAGCATTCCACCTGGCCAAGGAGTTGCCATGATAGCTTCAGTAACAATAGCAGGTTGCATATTCATAGGTGGTCCAAAGCTTGATGGCCATGGTGGACATGTATATCCATCAACGCCACCAAAATAACCACGAGTCAAATCATGAATTACTGTAGAGTCTGGTCCAAACATATCAGTGTACAAAAAGATGGAATAGTCTTTATCACTCTTGTCTAGACTCATCAATCCATTGTTCCACCAATAAGGCATGTGTGTGATTTTCTCACCTGTAATCTTCATTTTTTGTTCCAAATGATTTTCTATTGCAGTAATCCTGTCATTTGCGCCCATGTGAGCCAAAGGATTAGTTGGAATACCATGAGTATACACTAACACACCCGTGTTCTTTTTGATTCGTTTGTCTTTACCGTACTTTTTCTTGTCGTCTCTGTCATCGTCATCATCATCTTTATCTGCAAATGCAACTGTCCCAATTGAAACTGAACCAACTAGAACTGCAGCTATTGCTAAAAATGATAACCAATGTATCGTTTTAGTCATTAGGATAAAGCAGACTGGTACAAACATTAAAAGCTAAATTTGATTTTCTTTTTTTATTTCGAATCAGTATTCTAGAAAACTATTTTGTAATTTTATTCTAAATAATTGAATCACAAGATTAAAAATTTGATATTGTATTACAATATCAAACAACAATAATATCTCTAAAAAAATTTAGTATCTCTTTTTTTCAGACAATCTTGCCTTCCATTGTCTATTTCTAGGAGTAGATCTTAGTCGACATCCACAACATGGACAAAAAAATCCCTCCCATTGAATGAATACTTCACATATTTGACATCTTTTTTGTCCTGAACCATATCTGCTTTTTCCTATTGGTCTTGAAGCTTTGTATTGCATACAAAGATCTTTACACGACACGAAAGAATTCTTCTAGAGGTTTGTTATTAAACAAATCAACAAAACTAGATTTTGTTTTTAATTCATAATACAACAAAAAAGAATCATCACATTATTTCATTTTGTTCTAACAAAATAGAATTTATGATTCACTTAAAACTACAACAAAAAATCATGTAAGATATGAAGATCTCAGAAAATGTACTTCAATTATTAAATGAGCAAATTGCAATAGAAGCCAATGCCTCAAGTTACTATCTTTCAGTTGCATCTTGGTGTAAGGTCAACGGATATGATGGAGCTGCATGCTTTTTTCGCGCCCATTCAGCTGAAGAAAGAGATCATATGTTGAAGATAATTCAATATCTTAATGAATTAAGGATACATGCAACTATTCCTCAAATTGAACAACCTCCTCAAGAGATGGAATCTCTAGAACAGGCTTTCAAAACAGCCTTACAGAATGAACAAAACGTAACCAAGTCAATTGATAAAATTATCAATGCAGCTCAAGAAGAAAACGATCACAGAACAGATACTTTTCTAGAATGGTTTGTAAATGAACAAATTGAGGAAGAAGACCTGTTTGAAACAGTCTTGCAAAAGTTTGATGTTATAGGAAGAGACAAACTTGCGCTTCACGAAATTGACAAAATACTAGACAAACTAAAGACTACAACCTGATGAAAATATTCAGTGTTGATTGGCTTATTTGTTATGGCATTTAGGACATGGAAGGTCGCTTAGTACATATGCGGCATAAACATGACCACATTTTTTGCATAGATGGATACAGGAACTAATCCTCATCAAGTATTTAATTTTGAATTTTTGTAATAAATACAACTTCTATTTTATTCTCATGTTTTAGAGTCTTAGATCAACTGCAATTGAAATCAGAAAAACTGAATCTTTTTGAACAAATCTTGGCTCACAGACCAATAGCCGTTTTGCAAGTATTGGTTTTGGATCTATAGAGATTTGAACCCTTTTTGGATTAAAATGAGATTAAAAATAATTTGTGATATATCTAAAGGTAATTACAAAATCTGAAATCGTACAGTTTTCTAGTGATTTCGCACAAGAAAAACACCTATTTTTCAAATGAAATTGTGGCATACAGGCACGCAAAAATCACTTTACAATGTTATGCTTTGAAGCCAATTTTTTCTATCATTTCTTTGTCTTTTTTGGCCTCATTTCCGCCTAGTGTGAGGTATCCTGCAGTAATAATTCCATTAGCCCCACTCTGGAGTAGTTCTTCACCTGCATCATCTAAGATATTTTCTCTTCCGCCTGATATCTTGATGACTGATTCTGGCAATAGGAACCTGATAACTGAAAAAATTCTTACAATCTCTGAATTTGGAAGTTCTGTTTGTAGTTCTAGCGGAGTACCTGGAATTGGAACTAGAATGTTTATTGTTACTTCTTCAGGGAATAATCTTGCCAACTCTAATGATAATTCTAGTCTTTGAGATCTTGTCTCACCTAATCCGATAATTCCGCCAGTGCACAATTCTAATCCTGCATCTCTTGCAATTCCTAATGTCTTTAGTCTGTCTTCATATGTATGAGTAGTACAAATTTCAGAAAACTTTGATTTTGCAGTTTCTAAATTATGATTGTATCTTTTTACTTTGAGTTCTTTTAGTTTTCTTGCTTGTTCTGGTGTAAGAAAACCTAAACTACATTCTACACTGATTCCAACTTTGTTATTAATTTCAGTTATTATCTTGCAAACTTTTTCAAAATCTTTTGGTGATGGTTCTCTCCATGCAGCAACAAGACAATAAGACTCTGCACCTTCTTCTTTTGCTTTTGTTGCTTTTTCTACAACTTCTTCAGGACTTGGTAATTGATATGTATCAATTCCTGTATCAAAGAATGCAGATTGTCCACAAAATGTACAATCTTCACTACATGCATTTTTCTTTATGTTGTTTAATTGCTCGACATCAACTTTTTCACCATTAAAATCTCTAGTAATTTCATTAGCAGCTATTGCCAAATCTTTTAGATTCTCCTCAGGAGTATTGAATAGTTTTTCAGCATCCTCAGTTGAAATTCCAATTCCTGAAAATACCTTTTCTTGACATTCTTTGATAAATTCCAGAGAACTCATACTGTTTTATCAAATATTTCCATTTATAACAATAATGGAAAGGTTAACCTCCCATAAGGTAGGGGGTTAACAGTCAGACTACTTGTGGTTTTGCAGCCTTGATTGTCTTTATGGTCCTGTTTAGGAGTAATTCTAACTCTTTTTCAGATATTGCCAAGGGTGGTACGAGCATGACTATGTTCCCTAGTGTGCGTAAATAGATTCCTTGTTTTCTGCCCTCCTCGAAGAATATCTTGTTGATTGATTTTTTAGGATGAATTGGTGTCTTTTTGTCCTTATCTGTGACTAGTTCTATTCCCATAAGCATTCCTTTGTGTCTGATATCTCCGACGATATCGATTTCAGAGATTTCATCATAGAATTTCTCAAAAACTTTTGATGTTCTTTGGATTTTTTTGATGAGATGATTTTTTTGATACATTTTGAGATTTTGATCTGCAACTGCTGCTGCCAATGTATTTCCAGTATATGTGTGTCCGTGAAACAGGTGCTTCCAATCATTAAACTCTCCTAAAAATGAATCATAGATTTTTTTACTAGACAGAGTTGCAGCCATTGTTAGGTATCCTCCAGTCAACATCTTTCCATATGCAACAATATCTGGAATACTTTTCTGTTCTTCGTATTGCAACATGGAGCCTAATCTTCCAAATCCTGTTGCAATCTCATCTAAGACAAATAACACATCATATTTTTTGCATAGTTGGCTAATCTTTTTTTGAAACCCTTTAGGATAAATGATTACTCCGCCTGCAACTTGCGCTCCACTTTCCATAATGAATGCAGCAATGTTGTTATTTTTTGATAATTTCTTTTCAATTTTCTCTAAACAATAATTTTGATAATCTGAAAATGAAAATCCTTTTGGAGTTCTGTATTTGTTTGGAACTGGAAATTGTAATGTGGTGAATAATTGTTTTTTGAATTTTCCAAAAAATTCTGGAACATAACCTACTGACATTGCACCAAATGTATCTCCATGATATCCATTTTCAACTGTTGCAATCTTTGTCTTCTTTTTCTCTCCTATGTTTTTCCAATATTGCAATGCCATTTTGATTGCAATCTCCATAGCTGATGACCCATTATCTGAATAAAATGCTCGATGCATTCCAGGAGAAATTCTCACCAAGTTTTTTGCTAGGCTCTCTGCAGGCTCATTTGTCAGATTAAACATTGAGGAGTGTTGCAGTTTTTTGCTTTGATTTGAAATTGTTCTAACTAATTCAGGATTAGAGTGCCCCCAAACATTGCACCACATTGATGCTACTGCATCTATCATCTTCTTTCCTTTAGAATCAGTCAGATAGACTCCTTTGGCACTTTTTATCTTCCCAAATTCATCCCATTCTTTCATCTGAGTGTTAGGATGCCATACAAAACTGGAATTTTTCAAGGCAGTATCTGTAATCTTGATGTTCTTAATAATCAAACGATAAGATTAATCAGTCATCTATTCAGACGTCTCTTGTTGAAGTCACTTTTTGTTACAGGAACTGATACGGATGTTGGAAAAACCTACATCACAGCAGGGTTGGCTGTAACCTTACGAAAAATAGGTATTGATCTTGGTATCATGAAGCCTTTTGCTGCAGGAACTGCACAGAAAAAAGGCTACAAATCAGAAGACGTTGAGATTCTATCTAATGCTGCTCAAGTAAATGATCCTGAAGATTTGGTAAATCCTCAATTCTTTCCTATCCCTGCATCTCCATATACTGCATGGAAAAATCTGAAAACAAAACCAAAGATTAACCCTGTAATATCTGGTTTTAAAAAATTATCAAAACTTCATGAGATGTTATTAGTTGAAGGAATGGGTGGAATAATGACTCCTATTCTCAAAGACTATTTTGTAACTGATTTGATTAAAGAGATGAAGATTCCTGCAATTATTGTAACGCGAGCTAAAATTGGAACTGTAAATCATACTGTTATGACTGTAAAGATGTGTGAAAAATACAAAATTCCAATCAAAGGAATAATAATTAACAATTTTGATTCAGATGGATACAAAACAAAAGAACTTACTCGTGATTTGAAGAACTTAACAAATGTTCCAATTTTAGGCTCAATTCCTTTTATTGAAGACATGAGTGATTCAGCTATGTACAAAATTTTCAAGAAAAATCTCAACATAAAATTAATTTTAAAGTGATAGTATGTCTGCCAAAAGTTACATTTTCAAACATTTGTGGCTCCAAGTTATAATTTCATTAATTATTGGATTGGGTGTTGGATTAATCTTTGGAGACGAGGTGGGTATTGGCTTAGATGATGATACTCTTGATAAAATGTCAACGTATCTGAAAATTCCTGCTAACATATTCTTGAGTGTGATTTTGATGATTATAGTTCCATTAATTTTTGCATCAATTGTAGTTGCTATTACCAATTTGGGTGGAAAAGAAAAACTCAAAACTTTGGGATTGGGTATTGGTGTCTATTTTGTAATTACCACAACTATTTCAATTCTAATTGCAATTACTCTTGCTTCAATTATTGCTCCTGGAAGTATTTTGGATCTTACCGCACTTCAAAAAACACATGACCTATCTGAAGCTGATTTGCAAGTTACAGAAGGATTCTCATTAGATGATATTCCTGGTGCTGTCTCAAACATTATTCCAAGAAATCCGATTCTTTCTTATCTTGAAGGACAAATGTTTAGCATTTTGATAATGGCAGTAATTGTTGGTCTGTCAATGGCGGCTCTTCCAAGAGATTCAGTAAAGTCATTACTTGATTTGCTAGAATCTATTCAAAAAATCACGTTATACATTCTACTAATGGCTATGAAGATTGTACCGTTTGCAGTTTTCGGTCTGATTGTAGGTATGGTTGCAAAAGTCGGAGTAGAAACGATGGCAGGACTTGGAGTATACATGGTAACCGTAGTCCTAGGACTAGGAGCCATGTTGCTGGTATATGCAATGATCATAAAACTTGTAGCTAAACGACCCATTTCATCTACATTTTCAAAATTCCGCAATCCGCAAACATTGGCTTTCTCAACGGCAAGTTCAATGGCAACAATGCCTATGACCTTAAAGACTGCTGAAGAAGATCTCAAGCTAGATACCCGTGTTTCAAAATTTGTAATTCCTCTTGGCACAACTGTGAATATGGATGGTACTGCTCTGTATCAGGTAATAGCTGTATTTTTCTTGGCACAACTTTTTGCAATTGAGTTGAGTATGCTCTCTATACTTGTGATTATTGTTACTTCTCTTTTAGCTTCAATTGGAACTCCTGCTGTACCAGGAGCTGGAACGATTGTTTTATCAACAATACTGATTACTGTTGGAATTCCTCCTGTTGGAATCTTATTGTTACTTTCTGTAGATAGAATCTTGGATATGATTAGAACTATGGTTAATGTAACAGGTGATCTTACAGCTAGTTGTGCATTTGATCAAATTACGCGTGATAAGAGCTAAGTTCGTAAAATTTTGAATTTGTTGGTACCTCCAACATTGCTAAACTGAGCAATATCGAAGATTATTTTGGAAAATGTATTGTTCTCTTTAGATAATACATAGGATTTCTTTTCAGTCTGGATATTTTCAGATAAGACAACCCAAATGTTCTCTGATACTGATTGTATTTTTTCTAATTGAGATAGTTTTTCTTCAATAATTTGAGTATCTGATGATTTTGGAATGCAAATCAATAGGGTCTTTTTTTGATCAATTTCTAGTGTTTTTGTGTCTGGAACTATAATGTCTAATTCTATTCCTTGATACTCTACCTTTCTTTGGCTTGTAATGAGTGCATTTGTTAGCAAATAATGCAAAATTCCAGTAGCTAAAACACCAACAACTTCGTCTTTTTCTCCCATTGAAAGAATTTTATCATAACAGTTCTCAATTAACTCTTCAATTACTTTATCAAACTTTTTTTCAGAAATTAATTGTGGGATTGTTTGTGAACTTTTGATATAATCAAATAGAAAATCCTTTACTGGATTTGACTCTTCTTCCATTATTCATTAAAGATGTAACGTCTTTCTCCTCTGGATTCTGTTTCAGTTTTTACATCAACTAAAACAAATTCTTTCTTTGCCTCAATCATGGATTGGCTAGGTAACAGTTTGTTTTCGTGTAGTTGTTCGTATTCATTCCATGTGAGTTTTCTTCTCTCACCAATCTCTGCTTCTAAATTCATGTTCTTTACAATCTCTTCGAACTCTGGTTGAATGACACCGCTAAAGACCATTGCACTACTTCCACTACCATAGGAACCAAATCCTACACGTTTGCCTTCCAAGTTAATTCCTTTTTGATATTCAAATTCTAAACTACTTCTAAAGCCCAAGTAAAGTGATGCAGTATACAAGTTGCCAATCATACTTGATGCAATCAAAGAACTTGAAAGTTTTGATTCGTAAACTTCCTGATATTCTGGTGTTTGTGTGAATAGTTTTGTAAATTCATGGTCTTTTGCCATAAACTCTTCATCACCTAGAACTGATTCAATTGTTCCTCTAGGATCTTTAGGAATTGGTTCTGGAACTCCAATTTCTTGTAATATGTTCTTCCATCTAGGAAGCTGACGCCATTCGTGTCTGACCAAATAAGCCAGGGCTTTCTTTCCCATGTTGCTGTATGGTAAGTGCATGTTGATGTAATCCATGTGGTCTAAGATTGTCTCTCCAGGTTCTATCTTGATTAGTCCAGTTGAGATTACTTTTTTCTTGTATGCTTCAAGTGCTTTTCTTACTTGAATCATGTAGAGTAAATTAGAATACTGACCATGTACAATTGGGGTTTCTTTTCCAAATGGTCTGTAGAAATCATATTCGTCTTTGATTGATGTTGATGTCACTTTAGGATCAAATGCCAATAATCGTGGTTTATCATTTAGAAGCATTACAACTGCTCCTGCTCCTTGGGTCATCTCACCACTAGAACCCATATCGTATTTTGCAATATCAGATACTACAACAAGGGCAGCTTTTCCTTCAGCTTCATCTGCTCTAATCCAATTTGTATTATCATAAAGGGCATAAGAGCCACTGACACATGCAAATTTTGTCTCAACACCTCCACAGTGTTCAAATGCTCCTTGTCCATAGACTTGTTCAAGCATTCCAATGACATAGGAGTTCATTGCTTTTGATTCGTCAAATGATGATTCAGTTGAAACGTATAATCTTCCAATATCTTCAGGTGATAGTTTGTTTTTTTGCATAATGTTCAAACATGCATTTGCTGCAAGACATGCTGGGTCTTGATTGGCATCAACTATTGCCATTTGAGATACACCAAGACCTTTTTGTAATTTTACTGGGTCTAATCCTCTAGCTGCGGCAAAATCAGATGCATCTAGATATAATCTTGGAATGTAAATCGATATGTCGTCTATTCCAGCTGCCATAAGCTGCCTCCCGGTAATTCACTAATAAGGTTATTGTGTAAATTCTAACTAACTAGGAAGGGAATTTTTCCAATTTTCATGTTCAAAAATCGCAAATTGATCGCTAATTTTTCTATTTTTCTAATTCAGAATCAAAAATTATTACAAATGACTCGTATGGCTTTGCTCCAAAAACTGATGTGACTTTGCCATCAGGCCCAATCACAAAAAATGCAGGAGTTCCTGTTAGTTCAAGAGATCTTGCATCCTCGTTGCTTGCCAGAATTTTTTGAGAATGATTTCCATTTGTCATGCATTCAGACCACTGATCAATGTCTAGTCCAATTTCTTGAGCAAATCTCAGAAGATTCTCAGATGATGCCCATCCATTATTTTCTCCAGTCCAGTTTGTATACAAAATATCATGATATTCCCAAAACATTCCTTGATCATCAGCACAATGTGCTCCATGAGATGCATTTACTGAATCAGGTCCAATGATATTGTAATCTTTGAAGATCATCTTGACTTTTCCAGTTTCAACATAGTTCTTCAAAATATTATCTTCAGTAGTATGGAAAAATACATTACAAAAATGACATTGATAATCACCAAATTCAACTAATGTTATTGGAGCATTAGGATCCCCTAGGACTGGTGAGCCATTATCTACAAATGTCTCTATTGTAACTTTTGGAGGACCAGCTTGCTGAATTGTTGGAGTAGGTTCTAACACTAATTCGGGTTCATTTGAAATTCCTTGAAATCCAAAAAACACTATAATGATTACTACTGCTGAAATCCCTGCACCAATTGCAATTGAAGGACCATGAATCAATATTGTTCAGATATTTTTTCTACATTTAGTGTTTTGCACTATGGAGATGATTTTCCATCAGGAGGTGCTCCTAGACTAAATATCTGTAAAATTTTAGAACCTTGTGAATCATCATCTTCAGCATTTATAGTAACTGTAAAAGTTTCTCTTGATCTTTCAGGAATATAAAATTCTGTTTGAAAAAATCCCTTTTCATTTGTTGTTCCGTTATCTGAAAACACTTGTTGATTTTCTTGATCAGTAATAATTACTTCTATGTTGACATTTGGAGCAAATCCTTGATTTAGATAATAATCATTTAGTTTGTTTTGAGTTTTATCATATATTTTCAGATCAATCTGAGCAAATTTCTTTTCATAAACTCTTTGAGAGTATTGAACTAAAATTGAAATGTCTTCATTTTTTTCACTAACCATTTCAGATTTCTCAGATGCTTTTCTGTCAAAATCTAAATCAACAAAATTTCCACCAATAAAGATCATTCCTCTAGTTACAACCTCTTCTTCAACTACTTTAGAATAGGTCAAATATGGAAATCCTTCAATAGTTTGTCCTGAAACACGTACAATATCTCCATAGAAAAATTCCCTTATAGTGATATCATTACTAATATGAAACTGATTCTCAGAAGTAAAGAGATTCCCTGTTTGCAGAAAATCTATTTCATTGAGAGGGTCTATTTGTGCAAAAACTAATTCTGTTGAAAATAGTCCAATTATGAAAAAAGACACTGTCAAAAGTAGATAAAAATTCATTGTTTGTGGTCAAAATTAGCAGTCTTTATTTTATAAACAATTTTTATCATAGGTTAGAGGGGAAGAACAACAATGAGCACAAAAGAGGATGTATTGATTGTAGAGGACAGTCCTGCTATTGGAATGCTTCTCAAAAGTTATCTGGAAAAGTTAGATTATACAAAAATTCATACCTGTGACACAGGTTCTGTAGCCATTAAAACATTCAATGATTTGGTGAGTGAAAACAAACAACCTATTGTTCTGCTAGATTATATGCTCCCAGATATGGATGCACGTTCTGTTTTGACACAAATGCTTGAGATTCAACCTAATGCCCGAGTTATTTTAGAAACAGCTACAGAAAAAGAAGATGAAGGCATCAAAGAGTTGATTCGTTTAGGTGTTTATCAGTATCTTGAAAAACCTATTCGATTTGAAAAATTAAAAGAAACAATTGAAACAATAGAAAAAGAACAATCATTCTTTGCAAAAGAATCCGAACAAGTAGAAATGCTAAAAGAAGCTGAACAACAAGCTGAAGAGAAACTTTTTGAACAAATTAATTTTATTTTAAAATCTGCAAATCAAATTACATTAAACAAAATAATTGGAATACTAGGGTTTTCTGATGATTCAATATCTGACTATCTTCAAAAATTGCAACAAGAAGGAAAAATAATTGAGTTAGGTGAGAAAAAAGAATTAGCGTGCAATCAATGTGATTCAGTAAGAACCTCTCAGATTTTTTATTGTCCAAGTTGTAAAAGTACCAATTTTCGGTTAGGAAAATTAATTGAATGCTATGATTGTGGAAATATTTCTGAAGAAAGTACAT
This sequence comes from Candidatus Nitrosopumilus sp., assembly GCA_028279625.1. Taxonomy (GTDB): domain Archaea; phylum Thermoproteota; class Nitrososphaeria; order Nitrososphaerales; family Nitrosopumilaceae; genus Nitrosopumilus. Next base: position 17,557 of record JANQNM010000029.1, read on the forward strand.
ATGAAAATGATGTATGTCCCAGTTGTAAAAAAGAAATTAAGGCATTAGGTGTAGATTATAGAGTAATGCAAAATCATTACATTTGCAATGAATGCAAAGACTTCTTCCCGGAAATTTCTACTGAATACATGTGTTTAAAATGTGAACACAAATTCAAATTAGAAGATGCGCATTGGAGGTCTAGTGTTAATTATAAAGTCACTAATATGTGATAATTCCTTCTTTGACTAGAAATTCAATTCCTTGAACAAATGTTTCATCATCTATAGAGTCATCAGCCCACCATCCAGCGTTATTTTTTATCCATGAAGGAACATTTCTTTCAGTAGATGGGGTCTTAGATTCTTCAGACACTGTGATAATTCCTTCTTTGACTAGAAATTCAATTCCTTGAACAAATGTTTCATCATCTATAGAGCCATCAGCCCACCATCCAGCGTTATTTTTTATCCATGAAGGAACTTGCGGAACAAAATTGGAATTAATTTCTCCAATTGAAACAATTTTGATTTGTTTTTTCTTCAATTCTCCAATTAATCTCTTTAATTCATCTAATTGTTCTGAATTTACAGAATTTGTATAAGTTGAATTCTCAATAGTAGAAAATTCTTGTGCATGAATTGAAATTACTGCAAATCCAAAATTATTGATACTTTGAATTGATTCATCCAGTGTTCTCTTGCTAGTTAGTCCTTCAAAGAGATTTGTTGATGCATCGTACTTCCCGGTTGCTGTTGTCTGTGGAAATCTATAGAATGTTTGATCTTTGAATTCAAATGGAGGTTCATCACCTGTATGAATACTTGCACTGATGTGTGTGATGTTGTTTTCTTCTAGTATCTCAAATGTGTCTGAATTAAAATTATTGTTAGGTGGAATTAGCACATTAGTTTTCACACCAATTACTGATTCAATTGTGTTAATCGATTCTTTAAGATCTAGATTCTGTTGATTTTTATCATAATCTGTATAGGATGTTAACCCTGTTCCTTTAGTTGCAATTTCAAGAACTTGATCATTTTCTATATCTGCTTTCACAAACTCTGTGATTTTAGGGTCATTTCCAAAGGCATCTGCAATAATTCCTACTGTAAGTGGGATGCTATTGTCCACAAATGTCTTCATTACCTCAATTTGAACATCATTTAACCAGTAATCCTGAATGTCATCAAATCTAAACGCGACACAATTACAAGTCTCAGCTTCAGATATCTCTTCAATATCGTTAATTGGTTCAGCGTCAGGTTCAATATCAGCCTCAACAAATGGGGTTATTTCAGATATTTTTACTAGTATGGAATCCAATTTCTTGACTTCCTCTAATAACAAACCTAATTCATCTATGGTGCTTTGATTTGGAATATCGTACTCTCCTTGTTCATTTAGTGCAAATTCTTGAGGATGCATCATTATTATGACATACCCGTCTTGATTGATTCCTTCAATGATCTTCTCTAATATCTCTTCTTTTTCAAGTAATTTCCATTCTGTATCATTGTTGATCAATTTTGCTGTTTCAGTAATTGCAGGAACAATGTAAAATGAATCTTCATCAATACTTGCAAAATTATTTTCATTAACATGTGAACTCAGATATGAAAAACCATTACTTTTTAGAATTTCAATGGTTTGTTGATCATACAAGTTTTGTGGGGGAATGAATGATGTAGGTGTTACATCAAAGACTTCAGAAATCTTTTGATTTGTTTCTAAAACATATTGATTTTGTTTTTCTGTACTCTGTTCTGTCAAAATATCATTATTCCAACTATGATTTGCAATTTCGATATTCCCACTTTGAATATTTTCTTCTAAAACAGATGTTATTCTCTTATCTTCTCCAATCAAACTGCCAATTACTCCCACTGTTAGTGGAACATTTTTTTCTGCAAATAGATTAATTAATTCAACTTGTGTGTCTGCTAACCAATAATCTTGAACATCATCTAATCTAAATGAAATACAATTACACGAATAAAATGGACTTTGTTGTTCTACTATAATTTCAGAATTTTTGAAAATATTGAATTTGTTTACTTCTCCTGTAATGTGAATTATAGTCTCAGGCCACAAATTGTCCTCTTTTTCAAAATTTGTAGCTATTTTTGCAACATATGTGCCTGATTTTAGGTTAGAAAATTGTGCATCTCCTCTAAAATTAACATCTTTTGAAATAATTTCTTCTCCTTGTAAATTAGTCAAAATCACTTCATATTCTCCATCATAAGAAGTAATTTTCTTTGAGCCTTGGAATAAATTAACTGAGAATAACTCTTCAACAATTTCAGGAATGTTTGTTACAATTTTTTGTTCATCTGAAATTCCTGGTTGAATTTTTATTGGATGGAGTGATTTTAAAAATAAATCTTCCAAGTAAATATCTGCAATATAATAATCATCTTGATTAGTTGTTGATTGAATCCAATATCTTGTTGTTTGTCCTACGTCATTTGTTTGTCCTCTTCTCTGTTCAGTATTGTCTGATGATTTTAGAATTACTGTTGCATCTTCAATTGGAGTTAGACCATCTTCGTAATACACTTCAAATAAAATTCCTCCAGCAAGTGGTATGTTGATGTCAATTTTTTCAGGATTGTTTTCTAGTTGAACATATCCTACATCTGCATAAACTCCATTTGCATACACTTCAATTTTATACCTGTGATTTTTTTCAACTGAAATAAAATCAGGGTTTGATGTCAATGTTTTTTCTAAAATTGGTTCTTTTTCAAAATCTTGGAAAACTAATAACCTCATTCCATTGTAATCTACTCTGTCGCCATTCGTGTACTTTATCTCAACTTCGATTGTCTGTGAATCTTCAGCAAATACATCATTAATTGTAAAAATGGTTACAAAAAGAAAAATTGTCATGAGTGGAATACTTTTATTTATTTTCATGCTATACTCCTATTCTTTTTGCACTTGTCCAAATAGCTTTCTTATTACTTAATTGTTCAATCATTGCTTTAATCAATAATGCATCAATGAGTTGTTTGAATCCAAATACAAGGAAAATAGCATGCCACGCCAACTTTGGATCCTCCCCATCAATTCGAATTGCCAATAATGTCATCAAGTAATGCACTACTATGAAAATCCCTGTAATTTGTAAAACATACCATCCATCTCCCAGGGCAACTCCGACTATGGCATTAATTGCAGAAATAAAGCCAACAATTGGGGTTACAACCATGCCTAAGAATAGATAAGGCAATGACAATCTCTGCAAATATCCGAATCTAGGGTTTGTCAGTGCGTCTGAATGTCGTTTTAGAACCTGGATATTTCCTCTGTACCATCTTTTTCTTTGTGCGATAAAGTCTTTCAAAGTATTTGGAGCTTCAGTATATGCTGTAGCTTTTGAGCTTCCTTGAGTGATTAATCCTGCTTTTAGAAGTTTTATGGTTTGATCAAAGTCTTCAACAATAGTATCTTTGCCATATGCCCCTGCTTCTTTGAGAAATGATTTTTTGAATGCACCCAAAGCTCCAGGAACAATTGTAATTGATCCAAAAATATCAAATGCTCTTCTAACAATTTGAATTCCTGTGATGTATTCTAATGCTTGACATTTTGTAATCCAATTAACTTGATTTCTGACTTTGATGTTTCCAGCTACTGCTGCAACATGTTCATTAATCTCAAATCCTTTAACAATTTCTTTTAATGAATTTCTTCCAATGATTGTATCTGCATCAACAATTACTATCACATCTCCTTTTGCATATACTAAACCGTAGTTTAATGCTGTAGCTTTTCCTCCGTTTTCTTTATGCAAAACTTGTATTTTGTCTTTGTATTGCATAGCTATTGATAATGTATTATCTGTACTTCCATCATCAACAAAAATAATCTCTTTGTTTGGATATTTTGTTTCTAACAAACCTTCAATAGTATTTGAAATTACTTTTTCTTCATTATAAGCTGGTATGATTACTGAAATTTTCGGATAAGTTTTTGCATCTTTTTGTATTTCTTCTCTGTATTTACTTACTACTGCCATAGGAACAAATAACATTGTTGACCAAAACGAAATTGTCATTGCCCATAACAAAATTATCCTGACAGGTGATTCCAGCAATGTATATCCTTCATATGCAATTAGTCCTGCAATAACAAATGGTGATCCTAACAACATTATCAAAAACATTGACGGTGCACGCATTCCTGGTTTGTTTCTAGAGTACAGTTTTCCTGTTGCTCCTACTAGGTGGTATATGGTAATCACGCCACCAATACCCATTGCTATGGTACTAAGTGAGCCCAAAATGAAATAAACACTAGTTGCAAGAAAGACAACAATTGTAATTGTCAAGCCAATTTGCACAGCATCAGGCTTAATTTTTACAGGTTCTTCTTTTTCAATAATCTCTGTAATTTTATTTTGAATTTTAGGTATGCAATTTTCACAATACCAGGAATTTTGGTATCTTAAAGATTTTTCATATAATTTTATCTCTCTATTGCAGGTAGGACATTTTACTAAATTTGGATTCAAAAATATTGATTTGTCTTTTTTAGGAATTTGTTTTGGAATTTCTGGTTCAACTATGATGTCTAGAAAATCCAAATTTAGGATTTTTGCAAGGTATTGTTTATCTGAATTTAGAATTTCTCTATTTTTTTGAATTCTTTTTAACAAATATTGATTTCTTCCCAAATCTCCCTTGGATTGCTCCATAGCATCTGCTAGTCTTTCAATAAGGGAATTCTTGTCCAATTTTTGTTGATTTTGATCCCTTTTTTGTGATTATATGTGAGTCCGTCATCAAAATTTTCCTTTCAGTCTATTTTTTTGAGCATTGAAATTTTGAACTAATCTAACTAAATGCCTAAAAACTCCGTTTATTGGATTTCAATAAAATGGCAAAAGCTCCATTTATTTTTCAATTCAAGATATGGTAACCTGCAAGGCTGGTTTGCACGCCAAATACTGTTTACCGAGTATTGGCCAAGTATGCTAAACGGTTATGCAGCAAGAGTGATTTTTTCTACAGATTTTTGAGTTATGTTTTCATTTTTTGATTTTTCATGTAACCATTGGGCAATTTTGGGCCAAAGAGTTTTTTGAGCATGTGTGCTAATACATAACCCAACATGTCCGCCCTCATACACCATTGTTGTTTTTTCAATACCTGAGGTATACCTGTCTAATTCCAATGTGGAGGCTGGTGAAACAAGATCATCTTTTTTGGCAACAACTGTAAGAACAGGAAAATCTATTTCCTTCAAATCAATTTTTTTGTCTAAAACTATCATCTCATTTTTTATCAAAGAATTATTTTTGTATCCGTCATTGATTATCTTTCTAAAATATTCCCCAGGAATTGGAGGGGTATTGTGTAACCATTTTTCCATGGCAAAGAAATTTTCTAGAAATGGTTTATCGTTAATTCTTTCTAGCATCCTAAAATATTTGTCAAAATTTCTTGAAGGATTTCTCATAATGAACCCTATGTCTAGAAATAGTGGATTCAAATGTCCAAACTCATCAATCATTCTGTCTGCATCAATGTCTTTTGCCCAAAGAGCTAAATGACTAGAATCTTTTGAAAAGTCAATTGGCGTAGCTAGAACTGCTAAATTTTTTATTTTTTCTTTGAATAATGTAGAGTATATCAAAGAAAGAATTCCTCCCCAACAATATCCAATCATAGAGATTTTCTTTGAGTTTGTTTTCTCCTTGATGGCTTCGATTGAATCATCCAAACATCTAATGTAGTCATCAACAGTCATTATGTCGTCATTCGTGCCTGAATATCCCCAATGAATGACAAATACATCGAATCCTTGAGACATTAGGTTTTGAACCACACTTTTTTCAGGCATTAAATCCATGATGTTGAATCGATTGATTTGAGCATAAACCAGAATCACAGGAACAGCATTTGAATTCTCATTCAAATAATGAATTAGTTCAATTTTCTTCTTAGAGTAAATAACTTCAGAAGGAGTAGAGTTGGGATCATTTTCAATTTCTTTTGCAGATGGGAATCCGAACACATGTTTTCTAATATCATACGTAAATTGATCTATTTCATTAACAGGAATTCCAAATTTTCTACAACTTTTTCTAAAATCAATTAAAGAATCAACATAATTCGAAAGAATTGATGTGAATCTCTTGCTTTTCAATTCCTTCTCATACGTTCTATCAAGATTGTGTAGCCATGATTCATAAATTGATTTTGAATCTATAATGCCTCTTGTCTCTTTTACTGTTTTTTTAAAAGTATCAAGATGGATGTGGTTATAGTCTGTAAACAATCTGAACATATTTGAGAACAATTTGCCATTATCAACAATCATGTCAAACATAACATTTCCATTCATGAAATAATCAAGTCACGAACCTATAAACCAAAATTGCATATTGATTACATGGATTACTTTTGATTCCAAAAAACTATGAAAGAATTTCTGACATACAAAAGATCTATAGAGATTGTAATCCTAGTAAATATTTGAAAAACCATACTTTATCGTTAAACATCTGAGTAACTTCTTCATCACATGTCAGCTGTGCAATTAGTGGATTATCCATTATTGTCAATTAATGCAGGAATTATTGGTGCAATCTTTATTTTCTTTTCAATCGCTTCAATGGCATCTGATTTTTCAATTTTTAATTTTGACTCTAATGGGTGCTCATATGGATTTTATCTAGAACCTACAGAATCTCAGATTGCCATAACTGTGGCCGTAGGTATAATCCTTGTGCCTTTTGCACTTTCTTCATTAATGATTCTTCTTCGAAACGAGATTGCTAGTTTTGTCACCTCTGTTGGATTTGCTTTGATTATTGCATCAGCAATCATGATAATTGCATCTCTTTCATGTAGAATCCCCTACGAATTTTTGACCAACATAATGATCACGCCTGCAATTCTAGCAGTGGGAATCACAATCTTGCTTACATTCCTAAAAAAGTCCAATTTCAAATTCTCAAAAAGGGACACAAACAAGAAAAAGAAAGATGGTTTTGCAATGACATCTTAAAATATTTTTTAAAACCGCTTTCTGCTTCCTTCTAATATTCCTGATTCCCCATGAATTCTATCAATGTGTTTTGACAAATCTTCTTTGTTGTCAAAAATAGATTCACAGTATGGACAGGTAGGCATTCTTTTTGACATAGAATTTGTTGGAAGAAAACAACTTTATTCATTGTCTATATCTTCTTGTTTTGCTATATAGGATATTGAAAATCCGTAATTTGAAAAAACTAAAATGAAAACTGTTAATTCATGATTCGTATTTTCTTAATTGATCTTTAGTTAGAGAGATTTTTTTAAAGAATAGTACAAAATTATGTGTCCACAATGTGCTATATAGATCACTAAAAAGATCATAGATAAGGCATAAAGAAAATTCTCCGAATTGTATCATATGAACAAAGGAAGTGAGGATTATTGGCAATAGTTCTATCTGATGACCGTGTTTCCAAGCACGAATTCAAGCAGCCTGATAAAATCAAAGTTGATTCACTAGCCGTATCTTTTGGAGACAAAAACATTCTCTCTGATGTTTCTCTTAATTTTAAAGAAAACAAGGTAACTGCAATAATGGGTCCATCAGGATGTGGAAAGACAGTCTTACTTAGATCTCTAAACAGAATGCATGATTTGAACAATAGTTCAAAAATCTCAGGAAGTGTATTTTTAGATAGCACGAATTTGTATTCGGATTCATTTGATCAATATCTTCACCGACAAAAAATTGGAATGGTTTTCCAAAAGCCAAACCCATTCCCTACAATGTCAATATATGACAATGTTGTTGCAGGACTGAAATTAAATGGTCTTCGAGACAAAGATAGACTAGATACGATTGCTGAAAGATCTCTTAAAATGGCATACTTGTGGGATGAAGTAAAAGACAGGCTACATGTTAATGCTTTGGAGTTGTCAGGAGGTCAACAACAACGACTTTGCATCGCAAGAGCACTTGCAGTCAAGCCTGAAGTGCTATTGATGGATGAGCCAACTTCCGCATTAGACCCTCTTTCAACAGTAATGATTGAAGATTCCATTAGAGAACTAAAAAAAGACATGACAGTAGTTATAGTCACACACAATTTAGAACAAGCAAAACGTGTATCAGATTATGTTGTGTTTATGTATCTTGGAAAAGTAGTCGAACATGGAGAAATTAATCAAATGTTTAATCATCCAAAAAAGGAATTAACAAAAAAATACCTCTCAGGGGCTTTTAGTTAATATCTAAACTAAGATACTCCTTTAGTCTTAAATGGGCTCATCTTTTGAGATGTTTTTTGAAGTGTCTATTTGTTTTTCAATTTTTTCAAATCTTAATACTAGAAACACAGCAATTGCACTGATTATGGCTATGTAATATTCTCCAATTCCTACAGAAAGACCAATTCCTGCAACAACCCACATTGTGGCTGCACTTGTGATGCCTTTTACATGTCCTTTGTGTGCAATAATACTACCTGCTCCCAAAAATCCAATTCCTGCAACAATTCCTGCAGCAATCCTGGATGGTTCTATGTCAAATGCTAAAGAAGAAGTTGCAAAAATAGTTGCTCCCAAAGATACCAACATGTGAGTTCTTAATCCAGCTGGTCTATGTTTTAATTCTCTTTCAAATCCAATTAAAGCTCCCAGTCCAATTCCCAACAATAAACGAAACAACATTTCAATATCAAAAGTCTGAAATCCTTCAAATGCCACATACTAATATGACGTTTTTAATTAAATAAAACTCGGATAAATTTCAATTTTGAGAATTATAAAATACGAATTTTGTGTACAATTACATAAACAAAAAAATTCTATATAGAAAAATAATTCAAAAAAAAGTTTTTTAATTGTAAAAAAATATTTGAATTATGTCATCAAATCAATTTGCAGAATTAGTAAATCAAGAAAAAGCAAAGATTAAAGCTGTTGAAGAAAAAATAAAGAATGCAAAAATTGAATTAAAAAAAGTAAAAGTAGAAGCAAAAAAGAAAATTAATGCAGCAAAAAGTGAAGAAAAGAAAAAACAAAAAGCCGCAAAAAAATTAGTAAAACTCCAGGCAAGGAAGAAAAAAATTGTGGCAAAGAGAAAACTAAAAGAATCAAAAAAACAACTCAAACAGACAAAAAAACAGGTAAAAGCAGAAGCAAAATCAAAAATTAGTGCTGCAAAGAAGATGCTAAAACAAGTAAAAAAAGAAACAAAATCCTGACTTAGAGTGTAGCCGATAGAGAATCAGCCAATTTGTGATAAATTTCACTTCGTATTTTTTTCTCATTTGAAAGAATGGATGTCAACTCTGATTCTTTTTTTCCATATTTTTTCAAGAAATCAATAGTAATATCGCAGTCATGAATGGAGCCAAGCAATTTTTGAAATGTTTTCATGTTGTCTATGACGTGTTGGTATTTTCCATCAGGATCAATTTCTAATATGTATCGTAGTTTTTTGGCAGTCTTTCTCATAGAATGCAACTCATCGATTTTAGATTCATCTGATATGACAACTGGAATGTAGTCATGAATTTTTGTGATTAGCGAAAAGATCTTTTTATCATATTTCTTGACTATTTTTTCATCATCTATCTTTTTTAAATTTGAAAATTCTAATTTGGATATTTTTTTTGCGTCTTTTAGTATTTTTTTGAGCTTTTTGTTCTTTTGATTGATGATATTTTTTATGATTTTAGAATCTTCTAACAATCCATTTTTTTGTAATTTTTTAATTATTACATCCATATCTCGAATTGAGCTATTTTTTTTAAACAGTAATTTGTACGAGGATACAAAACTGTCCATTTTTTTCCTCTTGCATGAATTTGGAAAAATAAAGTACATTGCCTCTAATCGCCGAATTGAAGTACGTAATTGATGGATTTGTTCTTCGCCTGGTTCTGCTAAAAAATCGTTTAACCTATTTTTTGACTGAATTTGTTTTTCGTGAAGAATACTTTGAAAAACATTACTTTCATCACTCATGATACTTTTGAAAGATATTTGCTAATCTGCCTTTCTAGTCTTTTGTGAGTTTCTTCAACAGAGTAATTTCCATTTACCAGAGTGAGATCGTATTTCTTTTTTAGAACAACAAATTCCTTGGCAAGTTTTTGTTGGTAGGTGATAAAAGACTCAAACATATCGTCAGATATGCCTAAATCTGCACCTGATTCGTAATAATCAAGACTTTGTCTCTTTTCAAACACTCTGTGGACTAATTTGTATGGGTCTACATCTATGTAAAACGTCAAGTCTGGAACAAGTGCAAAACTAAACAAGTCACTAGACCACTTTCTTTTAATCCCTCTTACCGTGTTTCTAGCCATCAATGTGTAGATATAGCGGTCAGCAAGAACCACATAACCTGCTTGAAGTGCAGGAATGATTTTTTGTTCTAACTGGTCTGCAAAATCAGCTGCATAAAATAAAGCAAGGGTTCTTTTTCCAAGTGAAACATTTCTTTTAGCTTCTAAAATTCCTTGACTGATAAGGTCAGAACGATTTAGACCAGTGTTCAATACTGCATAACCATCTGCTTCAAGCTTTGCAGTTAACATCTCGATTTGAGTACTTCTTCCAGATGCATCTGGACCTTCAATAACAATTAGTCTTCCAGAAATTTCCAAGTCTTTAAGATAAGGTAATCCTCCAAACTTTTTTGTTCCATACCATTTTGGTTTTCTGTTCTTTATTCCTCGTATCAAGTCTGCCATCAAGGCACCTCCATCACTGTTTTCTTTTTTAGTTTCTTTGGAAGGAGTTTTCTTACTCTTTCTCTCATCACTTTTTGTTGTTCTTGAATTTGTGCAGTGGCATCCATTACGTAGAAATCTTCACGTTTACTCATCTCTTCGTACTGATCAACAATTTTACTTTGGAAAATTCTAAAACTATCGTAGATGTCTTTTGATAAATTCAAATCCATTCCAGCTTCATAGAATTTCAGTTTTGGTCTGCCAGAAAGAATTCGATCCATTGCAGTATCTAGAGGAACCCTAAAGTAGAATGCAATGTCGGGTTTTATTGCAAAATCATACACTTTTCTTACCCAGTTGGGGTTGCATCCTCTTGTAACGTCCCGGGCATATGCAGTGTAGATGTATCTGTCTGCTAAAACAAAATATCCTGCTCGTAATAATGGCAATATATTACGTTCAAATCGGTCTGCAAAGTCAGTTGCATGAAGTAAGCTAAAAGTTGTCGGAGTGAGGTTTTCTTTCTTTTTTCCTTTTGAGGTAATTGATTTTACCATATCCGATGAATTCCATTCGGTTCTAAACACCTCAAATCCATTATATCGTAACCATTTTTCTAATAATCGTAGTTGGGTAGACTTTCCAGAGCCATCAACTCCTTCTACAACTATAAGCTTTCCAGGAATACCATGATTTTTCAGAGTTTTTTTCGCAGATAATGACAACTATGATTTTACGAATAGCGTAAACTATCTATAAATTTTCTATATGTTTTACGAAAACTACATAATTCCAAGAGGTTTGAAATAGGGTTGTTCTGATGTTTCATAATACATCGTCAATTCGACCTTAATTCCAAGAATGTTTTCTAATTTTGTGCAAGCTTGTTTTAGCAAAACTTCTGGGAAATGATTTTTTGAGACACGTACTTCAAGATGTAATGAGTCTGGACTATTTGATTTGGGTTTTAGTAGAGTTCCTGTTTTGTGAAAAATATCACAAAGCGAAACTACAGTTGATATTTTTTTAATAGTTTTCTTGTCTGTTTGCTCTAAGATTTGCTCGAACCGAGAAATCAATGATTCTGCTTTCTTTTTCTTTTTTGAATAAATTATTGATAATGCGACAATTAATTGCTCTCTATGAGATAGAATGCTATCATCATCAAGTATGGTGTACAAGACATTGTCTACATCCCTGAATGAGGAAAGAGTGTCGATTTTTGAAATGGATTGTGCCAATAACACTCGTTCATTGTCAGAAACTAGGTTCATTGAAAATAACAACCTGACTAAATCTTCAACATATTCAGATAGTACGTCAGGTTGGCAGGAAAGATGAATGAGTTCTTCTACATGAACTATGTCTATTTCATGTTTGGAAAATTCTTGAGGGTACTGTAATGATAACGATAGAGTTCCTTCTCTGAGGCCTTGAGCACTGACAACTAGAGAAGAGAAGCCAAGTTTTTTCATCAGTTCGGAAATAACAATTGAGCCTGCCTTGATAGTGTCAGATCTGCTACCGCCAATTGATTCGATTTTTGAAATTTTTTCAATATCTTGATTCAATAATTCATTGGTGATGTTGTTTAGAGACTCTTCACTTAGAGGGTAATTATGTAATTTTTTGAGAGGATAGTTGATTTTTTCTTGATTGTATTTGGCTATTGCACGAAGAGTTCCTCCCACTCCAACCAAAACAACATCATCAGAATCAGAAATTCCTAAAGATTCTCTAGTAGGTAATTCATTTTGAACATATTCTTTGATTTCTGAAATTGTTTTTTCAGAAAATTCTGAATTTTTTGGAAATTTTTGTGTTAATCGCAAGGAGCCCAAAGGTAAAGAAATTACCTTTTGAATTTCAAAATTTTTTGAAGAGACTATCTCTAGACTTCCACCTCCAATATCAAAAAACACTGTAGATGGTAAATTCAATGAACGGATGGCTCCTGCATGTGAGTAAATGGCTTCTTCGTGTTCTGATAATATTTTGAAATTAAATCCTGTCTCTTTTCTGATTTGTTCTATGAAATTTATTTTATTCTTTGCATCTCTAACTGCACTGGTAGCTACTGCAAGAACATAATCAATTTGTTCAAAGTCAATGATATTTCTAAATAATTTGAGAGAGTCAATGGTTTTTTCAATATGGCTTTGTTGAATAACTCCGTCAACTAGACCTTCGGCAAGTTTGATGCGAACTGATTCTTGATGGTATGGCTTGTATGAGTTTTGAGAATCAACATTAAAGTTTACCATTTTCACTGAATTAGAACCTAGATCAATTACGGATGCTTTTCCAGTTCCATCTCTAGAATTTGGGAATTTTTTCAATCCATTGGTTTTCTTCAAGATCATAAATTTATCCTCATTGAATTAAAAAAAATTATCTATCTGCATAGTTTCTTAAGTTGTTTTGGAGTCATGATGCTTCTAAGAGATCCAGTGACCTTACCTTTTGTGATATTACACCTCACATGTGCAAGACCTCCTTTTTTTAAGGAAATGTCAACTGTAAAGTTATTTGATATAATTTTAGAAATCAGATCTGTCAGATGAGGCTCATGTCCTACTAACATGATAGATGAATCAGGTTTTAACGTAGTTAATCTTTTGATGGTTTTCTCTACATCAATTTCAGGTTTTAATTCATTCCAAATCTTGACGGGTTTTTTACTTTTAACATATTTGATGGCAATTTCTGCAGTTTGTTTTGCACGGATCAAAGGACTTGAGATTATATCATCTACATCAATTTCCAAATTTTTTATTGCTTTAGCAATACAATCTAGTTCCTTTTTGCCTACTTCTGTTAATTCTCTTTTGGCATCACTTGCAATGCTTTGTGTGTGCTCTTGTGCTTTTCCGTGTCGTAACAAGTACAATTCCATACAGATACTTTGAGAGATTAGTTATTTTATTGATAAGATGTTATTTTGTGGAATCTATATAGAATTTTACAGATTATTGATTTTCTTGACCGTCTGATTTTTCTTTTTTACACCAACAATTTGGACTACAATGCATTTTTGAAATCTCAGACATGGCATACTCCTTTGTTTTTCTCCCTATCATTGCAATTTTGATGAATAACCGTAGATGACTCTCTAACAATTTGTTTTAGTTCTGCTACCTCTGGTGACAATAAAATTTTTGAAAATAAGGCATTGTTGTGCTCAAGGAAGGTTGTAGCAGTCATACTTCGAGTATCATAAAATAGAATAAAACAAAATCACATGGATTTTTTGTAACAAACAAAAAATTTGTAATCTATATAGTGAATAAGTAAAAAAATAACTTCAATCATAAGAAAAGGGTTTTAAAATTAGTTTTAATGCGACACAAGAACAGGACACGGAGCATTTTCTATAATAGCCCTACTAACACTACCAAGAATTTTGAGTTTTTTTATTCCTCCTAACCCTTGACTGCCTATAGATATAAGATCAATCTTACTATTTTTTGCAAATTTTAAGATCTCTTTTTTTGGTATTCCTACAATAACATATTGTGAAATTTTTACATCTTTTTTTCTAATGTCCATACAAATTCTTTCTAACATCGTTTCTGTTTGATCAATAATTTTGAATGAATAATTTTCATTGCTACTCTTTGTTCCTCTCAAATATCCTGAATACAAGGAAGGATACTCTTTAAACACGGATTCATTGACAATATTCAAGAGAAAAATTATAGAATTGAATCCTTTTGCAATCATAATAGCTTCATCTAATGCTTTTTTTGAATAAGTAGAACCATCATAGGGTACTAAAATTCTCCTATATTTTGTAGCCATATTTTTTTAAAAAAACTGAAAATTAAATTTCTGATCTATAGATCTTACCTATGTCTACTGATTTTAATAAAAATCGTCACAACTTTGTAGAATTTTTACACAAAAAACATTTCATTGTATTAGTTATTGCCATAATTTATCTTGGAATTTCAATCTCATAAGAGATTCTATGTTTTTGGCTCACAGACCAACATTCGTTTTTTGGGATTTGGTTTTGAATTGACCTCAAAAAATAAAAGGTGTTTTTCGCCTAGCCAATCTAAATAAATGGGTCAATCATAGTGGATTTATGAAGAAGATCTTTGTCAACGGATATGGTTCTATTGGCAGCAGAATCACTTCATTTCTTAAAGATGATCCAGAAATTCAAGTAATTGGAGTTGGAAAATATTCTCCTGATGAAAAAGTTGAGATAGCAAATTCAAGAGGTCTTGACGTTTATGTTCCAGAAAGAAAAATTAATGATTTTTCTGATTATAAGATTGCAGGAAGTATAGAATCTGCACTTGATGATTGTGATCTTGTAATTGATTGTGCTCCTGGTGGTCACGGATTTAAGAATAAAAAAAATCTCTATGAACCAAAAAACATACCTGCAATTTATCAGGGAGGTGAATCTACCATGGGTTCTGAAGCAGTATCTGATTTATTATTCAATTCAAGAGCAAACTATGATCTTGCATTAGGAAAACAACATGTTATGCAAGGCAGCTGTAATGTGACGGGCATGGGTAGAATCTTGGAGCCATTAAAGGACAAATTTGGAGATAGACTAATCCGATTTGATGTGACCCTAGTACGAAGATGGGCAGATATTGAACAAACCGACAAAAAACTTTCCGATACAATTGAAATGACTGAAAAACCTCATCATGGCGATGATGTTAAAACATATTTTGGAAAAGATGCTCCCTTGTTTGTCAGAGCAATCAAAGTTCCTACAAGACAAATGCACTTACACATTATGGATATTCGATTCAAAGACACTGCCCCAAAACCTTCTGAAATACATGAAATTTTTACAGATGAATTTGGTGTTGCTACGTTATGGTCTGCAAAAGGTACCAAAGATGTAAGAGATTATGCCCAAAACATGGGATTCAATTTTACTGATACCAATATGATTCACATTCATGCCAACATGACAACATCTATTGGAGATACTGTCCAAATGATGTATTCCGATGATCAAACCGGAATTGTCATACCTGAAAATCATATGCTTTTACAAGCAATGTTATTTGAAAAATCATATGCAGAATCGTTTGCTCATACAGAATCAATATTTCACATGAAAGAAAAGAAGCAAAAATTACAAGAACATTTTGCTAAAAAAGATTAAGTACGTATTCGTTCAATTCTGATTTTTTTAGGAATATTTTTTGAAACTTTTTCTACAATTATTCTTAGATCCTCAACTTCGATTTTATCTCCTTCTTGAGGAATATCTTGAAGTCTTTCGTGAAGTAATCCATTTAGTGAGGCATAATCATCTCCTTCAGGAATTTTTGATTTGAAAAATTCGTTTACTGTGTCTATATCTATGTCGCCGTTTGTTACAATTGTATCTTGATCAATTTTTTCATATTCTGTAGGTCTAGTGAGGTCAGTTTCATCCTCAATTTCTCCTACAATCTCTTCAAGTAAATCTTCCAAAGTTACCAGACCTTCAACACCCCCATGTTCATCTACAACAATTGCCATGTGTGTTTTTCTTCCTTTCATTTCTTTTAACAATGAACTTACCATTTTCTCTTGTGATGCAAACACTGGTTTTCTAGCTATTTGCTCTAAGGTTGTCATTTTGTTTTCTTTTTCAAGTTCTTTTAGAACGTCTCTTGCATGGATAAATCCTACAATATCATCACCAGTATCTCCATAAATTGGAATTCTAGAATGTCCACTCTGGTTAATTTGTGGAAGAGCTTCAAAAAGCATCATTTTGGAATTTAATGTAAACATCTTTGTTCTAGGGGTCATGACAGAACGAATCACTGTGTCGTCAAATTTTAAAGCGCCATGAACTAATTCCATTTCTTCTTTCTCAATGGCTTTTTCTTCTAAGCCTTGATCAATAACTCCTTTGATTTCTTCTTCAGTAATCGGTGGAGGAGTATGACTGCTACCTGTCATTTTCACTACTCCTTTTGTAACTATTTCAAAGAATTTTACAACTGGATAGAATACATAACTGAATCCTAGTAAAACTGGAGCAAATCTTAATGCAATTTTGGTTGAATTTGCATTACAGTATGTTTTTGGAGTAATTTCACCAAAAATTAGAATCAAAAAGGTCATCACACCTACTGCAATTCCTAATCCTTCATCTCCAAATAGTCGGATTGCAACACTAGTGGCTAGTGCAGATGCCCCTACATTTACAAGATTATTTCCAAGATTTACACTTGACATCATCCAACTAGGATTTGTCTTTAGTTTGTGTAGTGCCTTTGAGCCTTTTTTTCCTTCATTAAGTAATTGAACTACTTTGGATTTCCTTACTCCCACCAAGGCTACTTCTAATCCACTAAAAAATCCTGAGAGCCCAATTAAAACAGCTAGCGCTGTAATTTCAACCCATAAATCTACCATGATATCCTCCAGAAAATTTTAGAACAACTACATCGGTTATCCATTTAGTTTTTTAGCACCATCTCTTGGTTATTCGTAATTTCACAAAACTTGGATTTAACTCTTAATATGTCAAAAACACTTCCTTGTTATTTTGAGGCTAAAAAATGAGGCTAATTTTTTGGAGGAATTGCAAATCTATTTTGTGGGTTTTGGTGATAATCCACTGGAAGCATGGCATCTTTTTGCCTACCAGTTAGTATTCCTACAACAACATCATCTTTTTTGATTATTCCTTCATTGATCAATTTTTTAATTCCTACAACGGATGCGCCTGAAGCCATTTCACAATCAAATCCATTTAGACCTACTACAGACATTCCGTCAAGCATTTCTGAATCTGAAACAGTTGTTGATACACCATTTGTAAATTCTAATGCTCTTAATGCTTTGAAAATATTTGCAGGTCTTCCAATTTGAATTGCAGTTGCTTTTGTTTTTGGACGAATTCCTTGATTGTCTAAATGATCATAATATCTTGTAATCAATTCAGCATTTGGTTTTCCTTTATTCCATCGTAATTCTTCACCTTCAAACTTTCCATTATACAAATCCGATAATGTACTAGCACCTTCTGAATTAATTACAGCAATTCTTGGAATTTTTTTAATCCATCCCCATTCGTACAATTCCATCAAAGCTTTTCCACAACTTGATGTATTTCCTAAAGCTCCTCCCGGATAAACAATCCAATCCGGCACCTCCCATTCAAGATATTCTAATGCTCTGAAAGGAATTGTTTTTTGTCCTTCTATTCTAAATGGATTTACAGAGTTTACCGTGTAGCCATTGTGATTCTTCGCATCGTCTAATGATTGCTTTAAAGCATCATCAAAGTTTCCGTCTACTTCAACAATTTGTGCTCCAAATTGGTATGCTTGACTGAGTTTTCCAGGTGCAATTTGGCCAGCAGGGATATACACATCACAATTAATTCCCTCATTTGCAGCAAACATACCTGCTGAAGCAGATGTATTTCCAGTTGATGCACAAACAATCTTTGTAGCTCCTACCATTTTTGCATGAGTTACAGCAGTTGTCATTCCATTATCTTTGAATGAACCACTTGGATTGTATCCTTCAGGTTGCAGCCATAAATTATCATTTGAAATTCCAATAAATTCTGCAGCCTTTGACATATGATATGGTTTTGATTGTCTTCCTTCTGCCCCATCAAGAGATACAAGGTACTTTGAACACTCTTCAAGATTTTCTGTATCAATCTGACAAAAATTAAGTAACTCTCTAAATCTCCATACGCCACTTTCATTGAAAATACTTCCTTGCGGATTTCTTCTCTGAGAAAATACTTCTTTGAGTTTATCGGATGGTCTATTTTTGTACTTTACATCTAACATGTGGCCTTTCTCAGATAGAACGTCTGTGTTTTCTATAGAGTACTCTAAATCAGAATCTGGAAAAATAGATTTGAGATAAGCATCTCCCTGCATTGAATTTACAAATTATTGGTGATAATTTAAACCACATGCGAAAATTTCATTCATGTTAAGCTATTTTTCCTAAACTTTAGATTGGATGGTTCACAAAAAATATTGTGGTAACATACACAGAATATCTAAAAAATATCTTAAATCAGGTTCTTGATTCATATAATAATTTACAAGAGATTCAAGATAAACCTGGAGATCTAGATAACATCAAGAAGGAGTTATTGAAAATTAACGGATTTCTAAAAGTTATTGTAAATAAAGTAAATGTTGAAAAGATCCCTCCATCTGATTTCAAACCACTTAAATCTAAATTTCAACACTATCTGCAAAATTATTATTTCGAACAAGAAATTGAAACATTGGGCCCACTATATTCTACAGATCCTCACAGAATAAAGAATATGAGACTAAAAATTTTAGAAGCACTTGAATCAAAAAGAATGATGGAAAGCACTAAGGAGATTATTGAAAAACTATGACTGAAAAATGTATTCTATGTGGATGCAAAGATCATAAATTATTTGGATGCCATAACCATCTGGCAAAAAAATGCAGTTGTTTTAATGAGAAATAGATTAATCGAATATTTGTTTAGGGCCTGAACTTATGTGGATAATCAAACGATATTTACATTCATTATCGATACATTCTCAAGAATAATGGTGTCCACAAATTCCACATTCGCCACCTCTCTTTATACTCTAAGTTATCATACATAGATTATGATGTACCTACATAATTTTTTATGAGTTTATGTGAAGATGGACTTATTTTTTAGATTTTGATTTTTTAGCAGGTTTTCCTTTTTCTTCTAATTCTTTTTCAATCTCTTCTGCTTTATTCTCCACTGCTTTGATGATCTCTTGAATCAATCCATCAAGATCACTGTCGTCTGCCTCAGGTTCAACTGTGCTTGCAATCTCGTTAATGGTATTTGATATTTCAGCACTTACATCTTCAAAACTTTCAGGATCTTCATATGCTGCATTATAGAGGTTTTTGAGGTTGTTAACATGTCCAATTACTTGTTCGGTTAGAACGATGCGATAATCTGTTCCATTAACTTCAATTTCTTTTGAACTCATACTGGATTTTCATTTTCTTTTGTTTATAATGTTTTTCAGAGAAAATTTGCATCGATTATGTGCATTCAATTCTTAAAATACAATATAATCTAGTGCAGATGCATCACTGATCAACCTAGTGTGTTTAGAACCCACTACATACCCATTCTTGATATCAGTAGCAGGAATCCATCTATTAGTTGACGTATAATGTCTTTTTTCTGCTAATTCTCTTTCTATAGCTTCTATGTCAAACTCTGCTTCTTCTACTTCTTGTGTAGATAGATGTTTTATTGTCACTAAAATTTTTGTAACTTTAACTCTATCTCCAAATTTCCATTTTACAGGTGGAATTTCATCAGACACTTCTAATACCTTGATCTTCATTTGTTTATTTCCAAATGCATCATGACTAATCAGTGTCCTTTCGTCAGTAAATTCCTCAAAACTAATTCTTGAATTAACCTCTGCATCAGATACTGACTCTAATAATGCAGCTGAGTTTACTTCTGGCAAATCAATTTTTTTCTCATAAGATGTTTCTGTGATTATTTCAGGCACTTCTGGTTCTGGTGTTGGTTCTACAACTGTTTCAGACTGTTTTTCAATAGAAGGTTCATTAGAATTAAGGTCTGACATTTTTTCTTCCAATCTTCTTATTTCCTCATCAGCCTCTTCTTTGGAAATTGATTCAGTGGAATCTTCAGATATCACGTTAACTGAAATTTCCGCATCTGTTTGATTTTTAATTTCTTGAATTCTTTTGGATTCTTTTTCCCATAATACTTGGGCTTCTTCATCCTTTGTTAATTCCGATTTAATTTCTGGTTCTGTGGAGTCTTCTGACAATAATTTTGATTCTCATTTATCCTTAAAAAACGATTTGAAAAATTAACTAAATTTTGGCACTATGGGGCTGTTTTGTTTTAAATGGCATTTTGCATTCTTTTAGATTCAATTCTTTTCTTTTACCATTGACTTTTGCAAAAAAATCCCCCTCATAACTGCAAACACAATCAGTAATTTCAATAGATTCATCCCAAATTTTGTAAAATTCTCGCAATTCCCTACTCTCGTATTTTCCTAAACCTATCCTCTTTTTTGAAAGGAATTTGAAAGCAAGTAAAACATTTCTTTTTTTGTAAATATCAAATGTTTTGATCCATTCCAAACATCTCTCAATTTGATCTGCAGGAACTGCAAGGGAAGTACTCGTGCCTGATTTTGCCTCAATAGTAAACAAAGAACTTTCATCAGTATTTACAGCCAAAACATCAGGTAATGCAATACTTGGGGAACCTAATCGAAACGCTTTCCAGTTTTCACAAGTATTGAATCGTTTTACGATAGTATCTTCCCATTGATACCCTCTTTGCCTACGGGTTTTTGCTGCCTTTTGATTATTCTTGTTGACTATTTTCCTTGTTTTTAATTTTGTAATGGCTAAAGTCTTACTTCTCAATACCATATCTGAGTCTGTTTACATATAGTAAGGTGGGTAATTACATAATAACTCAACAAAAAGTCATGATTTTGTCATTTTGTGAGGTTTCTAGTGTCTAGATGTTCTTATTCTATAGACTTAGAATGATGATTTAGAATGAAAATCTGATTTAAATAATTTAGCTAGACCTAATTTTTTCAATAATCATGAAACAAAAAACAACAATGGCAATCATTGGTGCAATTTTGGCTATTGGCATTGCATCAATGCCTTTGACACAAACCGTTCATGCACAAAGTACTATTCCTGAATGGATTAAGAATAATGCTGGATGGTGGGCAGAAGGTGCCGTCGATGATTCCACATTTCTAAATGGAATTGAATTTTTAATAGAAAATGGAATCATTAATGTTTCATCTGATTCAAAATCTGTTGATGTTGACACACTAACAATAGGATTCATTCCAGTTGAAAAAGCTGATGAGTTAACTCCAAAAGCTCAAGCATTGGAGCAATTTCTAGAAAATGAGTTAGGTGTTGATATTGAAATAGTTGTTCCAACAAACTATGAGACTATTATCGAAGGAATGAGATTTGGTCACATTGATGCTGCCTTTATGGATACTGGTCCAGCATGGATTACCCATGAAAGAACAGGTGCTGAAGCAGTTCTTGCAGAGCTTGTGAAAGGCAAAGTAAATTATCAAGCAACAGTTTGGACTCTAGCTGACAATGATTCTCTTCAATCCATTGAAGACACTGTTGGCAAAAAAGTAGCATTTACCAGCATTACTGGTTCTTCTGGTTTTGTAAGACCTATGGGAACTCTAGTAACTGATGGTCATGTTACCATAGAAGGAGACGACATTGTAGCTTTAGAATCTGCTTTAGCAAAAAACTTTGAGAGTTATACTTTTGCTGGAGGTTACAAAGCAGCATTGGAATTACTTCTTAATGAAAATGTAGATGTTGCATTTGGTTCAGACATTGCCCCTGCAAAATACCTTGAATTAGAGGATCAAAAGAAATTGCGTCCAGTTACTACAATTGGACCTGTTCCATCCCATGTATTCATGGTAAGTGCAGACATGTCTGAAGGAACAAAGAATGCTTTAGTTGATGCATTAATTCAGCTCAACTATGATGAGCATAATGCAATTCTAAAGGATTTGTATGGTGCTGAAGCCTTAGTTCCAACAACAACTACAATGCA
>JANQNM010000053.1 GCA_028279625.1 Candidatus Nitrosopumilus sp.
ATTAGTCCAATTGAAAACAATGTGTGAAAAATCAAATGTTGAAGTTTATGGTGAAGAAAATAACAAAGATTCTCCAAGTATTGTAAAAAATGGATTAAAGCACTATGAAGGAGAGCCATTAGACATTATTCTTATTGATACTGCTGGACGTCACAAAGAAGAAAAGGACTTACTTGATGAAATGGATAGAATTAACAAAGTTACTGATCCTGATCTTGCATTACTTGTAATTGATGGAACAATTGGCCAACAATGTTTCAATCAAGCAGAGGCTTTCCACAAAACTATTCCAGTTGGAGGTGTCATAATTACAAAATTAGACAGTTCTGCAAAAGGTGGTGGTGCATTAGCTGCATCAGCTGCTACTGGTGCACAAATTATGTACATTGGTACTGGTGAAAGAATTGATGACCTTGAAAAATTCTCTCCTACAAGATTTGTAGGAAGATTACTTGGAATGGGAGATATTCAAGCAGTTTTAGATTTAGCAAAACGTCTTGAAACTGAAGGAGATGAAGTTAGAATGAAAAGAATCTCCAGTGGAAAAATGAACATGGATGATTTCTTTTACCAATTAGAAGAAGTTACCAAAGTTGGTTCATTGCAAGGCATTCTTGAAAACATGCCTGGTCTTTCTGGAATGGTAAAAGAAGACCAAGTTAATCAAATGGAAGATAGAGTATCAAAATGGCGTTACATTATTCAGAGCATGAACAAAGATGAGAAAGCAGATCCTGATTTGCTAAACAGGTCAAGAATTCAAAGAATTGCACGTGGTTCTGGTTGGCCAGAGAGTGAAGTTAAAGAACTTCTCAAAAACTACAAAAATTCTAAAAATCTGATGAAGGCTTCCAAGGGACGTCAAATGCAAGGCACCCTTAGAAGAATGGGCTTAGGATAATCTTCTCAACTTTTCATAAAACATGTCTGACTATCAAAAAATTCTTCCTCTTGCAAATCAAATTTTAAAAAAATATGATTTGTGTGACCATTGTCTGGGTAGATTATTCTCAAATAAACTACATCTCTCATCTAACAAACTCTTAGGAAAAAAAATTCGTGCTAAAAGTCATAAACCTTCTCAAAGATGTTATGTTTGCAAAAATCTCTTTTCAAATCTAGATTATTTTTTAAAATTAATGCTAGACTCTGCTTCAGATCATTCCTTTAATACCTTTAGCGTAGGAACCATGATAAAACCTTCTATTGTAGATAGAGACGATTTCATACGTTCAAAATTTAAGCTAAAAGGAATTGATAGTATTAAAACTGATTTAACAAAAGAATTGGGAAAATCATTTTCTCGTAAAACAAAAAAAATTGTTGATCATTTAGATCCTGATGTGGCATTTACTGTAAATTTTAAAGATGAATCTTGTGACATCCGTTCAAAATCTATTACTGTTTCAGGAAGATATGTAAAAACCACTAGGGGAATTTTGCAAAAACAAAAACCTTGTGAAAATTGTTCTGGAAAAGGTTGCAGAATCTGTGATTTTCATGGCATTTCTAATTTTGATAGTGTTGAGGGAATGATCTCCAAGTATCTCTTTGAAAAACTTGGAGGAACAACTGCTAAATTTACTTGGATAGGAGGTGAAGACAAATCAAGTTTGGTATTGGGCTCAGGAAGACCCTTCTTTGCAAAAATTCGAAATCCTTTAAGAAGAAATTTGAGAAACAAAACCAAAAAATTTGATTCTATTGAACTATCTAATCTCAAAATAGTTTCTGAATCTCCCAAAAAACCTCTCAGGTTCAATTCTACAATAATGATAAAAATATTGACAGATTTGGAACTTGATTCTAAAACTCTAAAAAAATTAAGAGATCTTTCAAAACAATTGATTGTTGTATACGAAAAATCTGGAAAACGCTCTGAGAAAAAAATTCATTCTTTAAAATATAAAAAAAATTCTAAAAACACATTCACTCTAACTCTTAATGCTGATGGTGGTTTGCCAGTGAAACGATTTGTATTAGGAGATGATATCTCTCCTGGAGTCTCTCAAATTCTTAATACTGTTTGCAAATGCCAAGAATTTGATTTTCTAGACATCCAGGTACAATGATAACAATTAACTAGCACTGATTATTTTAGAACATCATGCCAATAAGAAAAAAAGGTAAACATCAAAGACATGCTGATCAAAGAGCAAAAACACGTAGAATAAAGAAAGCAAAAGCTGGAAAACCAAGATCATCTTAAAACAAATCAATCTTTTTAGATTCTTAATTCTCTAGAGGTAATCATGGATCCCTTAGTACGTTTGAAAGAAGCCCATTCCAAAGGACTCATTCCAGGTGATATTTATGAACTAACAGTAAAACGTTTTCCTATCACTGTTGCAGGAATCAATAGAATTGAGAAAGCCTCTGGCATACGTTATCCTGTTGCATATGTAGAACCTTCTTTGGTAATTTCTTCTCCAAATCCTAATTCGTATGAATATGGAATACTGTTTGCAAGAACAATTCCTATTATGTTTGAAGAAAAATTTCAGGTTGTCATCCAAATATCTGCACCGCTTGTTGCCTATGGACTTAAGGGAACAATTCATGCAATTTTGGCTCATGAATTCTTACATTTCCTAGAATTGATGAGAAAAATCTCAAAGATGGAACTTCTCTCTGATGAAATTTCTGGAAATTTATTTGAAAATGTTTACAGTGATGAAACACGTTTGTTTGAACCACGAGTTGTTTTCAAAGATAGAACTTTACTTGATCATATAACAAAGAGATTCCCTGCTGGATTCCGAGATTACAAATTAGAAGATAAAGTGACAAAGTTTTGGTCTGATAGAGGTTTACCAAAATCTAATGTCTCTCTTGATCAAAATACTGTTAAGCTTTCTGCGGAATCTCTTTCAAAAATAAAACTTGATCCTGGCTTTGTTGGAAAAATTGAACAGCTAGAAGAAAAGAGTTCAAAAAAACGTAAGAAAAAACTATACTGATTTTAAAGATTATTTTTTTGTATGAATTCTGTATCAGTGCACTTACCACATGTGCGTCTGTCTTTATGTTCGGACATGTAGACACCTTTTCCACATCTGACACAAAGCTTTCTAAGTCGAGAAACTTTGTCTCCTTCTACTTTGAAATATGTATGAATTTTTGGACTGGAGCCTTTTTTGCCTGCCATTATTCAGATTTCTCCTCTTCTTTTGATTCTTCAGCTGGTGCATCCTCTGCTTTTACTTCTGCTTCTTCAGCTGGTTTTTCTTCAGCAGGTGCTTCTTCAGCTGTAGCTTCTTTCTCAGCTGCTTCTGCTTCAGCTAATTTTGCTTTTGATTTTTCTAGTCTTGAGAAAATTGTAGGATTGACATGTTTTTTTGCCAATGCTTCATCTTCATAAACAAAGAAAGTTCCTGTGACAACTGGTTTACCAACATGAGTCTTTAATCTCATTGGAATGACGACTTTGCCATCCAGCTTGAATTCCTTGGTAATCATGTCCACTGCTTCAAGTTTTTTGAGCTTACCACCAAGACCTGCAAAATTGCAAGTAAGTTCTCTTCTTGATAAGAAGGTGTTATCTACGTCTGTGATGGTCTCAATTATGGACATGTATCGAAAATCCTTTGGATATTTCATATAAACCTTGATTGAGATAGATAAGAAATTTAAGAAATTTCAGCCCAATAAAGCCATGGAACGATACATGCTACATCTAAAAAATACCAAATATCGTCCAGAACATTCCCGTGAGGTAGTGTACAAAGCAAGAGATCTGTCTTCTGAGATGAATGCGGCTATACGTGTAGTTCGAATTGCAACCAAATTTGTCGAATTAGATGTCTCAGTTGAACCCGAAGAACTAGATTTCTTGGTTGAAAAATTGGCTCCAATTGGTATTGTTGATAATATTCGTCATGTTGTTCCTGAAGAAATTGAGAAAGAAAAAGGAATTCAAGATGGGATTTTCTATTTTAACAATGAAAGATTCTGGGAAAGCCATGAGGCCTTTGAAGGAGTATGGAAAAATTGCTTTGGACGTGAAAAAGATCTTCTCCAAGGAATAATTCTATTGGCAGTAGCTTTTGCTCATGGTCAAAAAGATGAATTAAGCATTGGAATTGGAATGCTCCGACGTGTTTTAGAAAAATTAGAGCATTCTCCTTCAACATACCATTCTATTGATGTAAATAGAATGCGAAAAAAAACAATTGAAATGCAGCAAGCAAAAAATCTTATTCTGTTTGAGATTTGATCAAGTCAATTGCTTTAGTTAGTACTTCTGCACCTTGAAGTAAACCTATACTTCCTTTCTTTGCTTGCTCTTCAGTCATTCTTGTAGTTCCATCATTTTTGACGAAATCTCCTGAAACTAAAACTGGAACAGGATCGTCACTATGTCCTTTATTGATACAAGGAGTTGAATGGTCTGCAGAAACTACTATTGCAACTTTACTAGAATCAATATTTTCTACAAGTGTTTTGAAAAATCTTTGATCAATCTCTTCGATATTTTTCATCTTACCAATTGCATCACCGTCATGGCCAAACTCGTCTGGTCCTTTCAAATGAACATAGATTGCATTTTGTGTCTCCATTGCTTTTGCTGCAACTCTAGCTTTCTCTTCATAATCAGTTAATCCTCCTGCTTCATACGTTTTCATTTCTAAAACTTTTGAAATTCCAATCTCTACAGGCATATCTACAATACATGAGAAATTCATTCCATATTTTTCGTTAATTGAAATTACATCTGGATACTTGTTTCCTGCATCACGTAGTAGAATACAACTGAGTTTCTTTTTGTTTTCATCTCCTCTTTTTGCATTGATTTGACTTTGTTTCATAATTTCTATTGATTGGTCAGAAAACTCATTTACAATATTTGCTGTGAACTTTGCGGTTTCATCTTCTTCTAATGGTAAACATCTTTCAATCTTCATAAAATCTCCAACAGCTTTTGCAACTCCCATTCCTCCGATATTGCTGTAGGCAGGATCAGTATTGGTAATTTTTGATGATAATTTTTCAGAATCTCTTCTAATTCTAACTGTAACTCTATGTCCAATTGTTGGAGCAACTACTACTGAAGTCCCTGAATTTGAAAACTTGACTTTCTCTTCAATCTCTTTTGCAATCCCTTGTGCATCTTCTTTTTCAATATGTCTGCCTGCTCTTCTATCAATAATTACCCCTTCGTCATCAAGTGTGGAATAATTTCCTCTAAGGGCCAAATCTCCGTCTTTAAAGTCGATTCCAATTCCAATTGCTTCGATAACTCCTCTTCCAGAATAATCGGCATGTTTGAATTTGTATCCTAACATGTTGAATACTGCAATATCTGATTCAGGAGCAATTCCTTTTCCAACAGAAATCACTTCTCCTATGGCTCCATTACTTGCAATTTTGTCTAAAATTGGTGTATTTGCAGCCTCAAGAGGTGTTTTTCCATCTATGTCAGGATGTGGAAGATCTCCTACTCCATCTAAAAGAACGTAAATCATGTGAATATCTGAATTATCCATAGTCTCCCCTATGTTTACGACAGATCTGATTCTCTCCTTTAAAGCTTGCAACCAATTTTCCGATCAAAAAATATGATAATAACAAATTTTTTAACATGAAATTAGTTTTCAAGTAACTTTGTTTTTGATGAAATTAAGATATTCCTAATTCTTAGATTCTTTTACAAAAATTCTTTTTTGATTTGAATTTGATTGGATCTTAGTAAACATTTTAACAGACTCTTACTTCAAATTACAATTATGGGAGATATGCGCAAAGATTATGTTTCTGAGCGTTTTATGATCGTCTCAAAAAAAGATGATAAAGTTG
>JANQNM010000076.1 GCA_028279625.1 Candidatus Nitrosopumilus sp.
GAAGAATTTGAAGGATTTATTCAAAGTCAAATTGATCAAAGAATTGAAGTTTTAGGATTAGATGAACCGTGGTATGCGCCACAAAGAATTGGGTTAACAATGTACAAAATACTTCTTTTAGATTTTGGACATGCAACATTTCTTACTAGCGATTCAGGATCTTCTGATGTTAAAGACATAATTTTTGAAAAGTTACCAAGAACTATTCTGCTTTTTACTACAGCCACAATTATCATTTCAATTATTGGAATATTTCTTGGTGCGTTGTCAGGAAGTAGAGTTGGCTCTGTAATAGATAGAATAACATCAAGTTTTGCCATAATCAGTTCTAGTTTTCCTGTTTGGTGGATAGGAATGTTAATGATTTTCGTTTTTGCTTTTATGTATCAAATTTTCCCAGCAAGAGCAACGCCAGATATCCCATCATCAGATCCTGGATATATTGGAGCATTGCTATACCATATGGCTCTACCATTGATTACCATAGTAATGATAGGGTTTGGGTCATGGGCATATCTTGTAAGAAATTTCATGGTGGGAATTATGCAAGAAGATTTCATCATGGCAAAAAGAACCATAGGAATTAAACAAAAAAAGATCATCTACACACATGCACTCAAAAATGCTGCACCTCCTATTGTCACAATTTTGGCATTAAGTTTGTCAGGTTCTTTAGGAGGGGCAATAATTACTGAGGCTGTATTTGATTGGCCAGGCATGGGAAGATTATATTTTGAAGCAATAACAGTAATGGATTTGCCTGTAATTATCGGGGCCACCTATATTTTGACAGTATTTTTCTTAGTTAGCATATTCATTGCTGATTTGCTTTACGGGTACTTTGATCCAAGAGTGAGGACGGGTAATTGAGTAGTGTAACACCACAAGAACTAAAGCAAGAATTTCTTAGAAGCAAAATAGGAATTGCAGGAATTTCAATTCTTGTAATTCTTGTAGCAACATCAATAATTGCAATGGTTTTGATTCCTGTTGAAACTTTTCAAGAATGGAACAATCCTGGAAATTGGATTTCATATCCCAAAGTTGCAATTCCAATTTGGATGAACTTTTTCTTAGTGGACAAAATTCCAGAACATAAAATATTGGAAAACCCAAATATTCAAACAGAATCTCAAGGAGAAGTTTCAGTTACATCACATAAATTTGGTGTAAATTTTGATTATGATGATTTTCCAAATGATTTCATATACGAATTTTCTTCAGAATATTCTGGTTCGCCATTACTTCAAATGTCTGTATTAAGACCTGATGGAGTAAAGCTTGAATTACTATCTACATCATTACCATATTCTAATTCAAAGACAATTCACAGTGAAAGAATTTTTTCGACAGATGAATCCATTAAGAAAAATTTGTTTTTGCAATCAAAACAATTTGAATTTAGTCTAAAGGGTTTGTCTTCTGAAGATATAGTTTTTTCAAAAATACAACAAAATGAACCATTAAAAGGAAATTATGTTTTTGTGATTGATTTGTATGGAGTGAATTCTGTTAATCAAATTTCTGAATCAAAATTAATCATAGGCGGAAAAGCATTTGGTGTTATGGGAACAGATGAATTGAGACGAGATTTAGCTATAGGATTGCTTTGGGGAACCCCACTTGCTCTTTTCATTGGACTTGTAGTTGCAATCGCATCCGTAATTATGGGATTATTGTATGGGGTCTATGCAGGATTCAAAGGTAAAAAAACAGATGAAATGATGATGAGGTTTAATGATGTAATTTACGCATTGCCAGCATTACCATTTCTCATTATACTTTCAGTTACCATAAGCAATAGCATATTTTTGATGGTGGGATTTTTGATGATTTTTGGATGGGTAGGAATCGCCAAAGTTGCAAGAAGCATGTCACTTCAAATCAAAACACGCGGCTATGTTGATGCTGCAAATATGATGGGTCAAAAAAACTCTAAAATAATTCTCAAGCATATTTTACCACAATTACTTCCATATGCATTTGCAAGCATAGCAATCTCAGTTCCTGCTGCCATCACTACAGAAGCAGGATTAAGTTTTCTAGGACTAGGTGATCCATCTTTTCCCACATGGGGACAAATTCTTCATGATGCAAACACTTTCGGAGCTGCCGCAAGGGGGTTATGGTGGTGGATAATGCCACCCGGAGTCATGATAGCAATTACAGGACTTGCTTTTGTTTTCATAGGAAATGCATTAGATGCAATAGTTAATCCGAAACTAAAAAGATGATTAGAAATAATTTCTTATAACGTCCAAAGCAGAATCTGATAATTTTATAGTATAAACTTGAGAATTAGGATCCTCTTTAGTTTCAGCTAAAGTCTCAGCAAATTTTGTTTTTGCCTCCTCAGTTGCACCTGCATCATGTGCACACAAGTTAAAGGCCTTTAGATTCAGATTGTTTTTCAGCAAATGTGCAATAAATTTTTTGTAATCCTCAGGATTTGTCCAGTTCTGATTTTTTTCTCCACATGCAGATATCCAAATGTCTACAGAATTATGAAAAATTACTTTTTTACGAATATCATCTAAAGACATGTGAATCAGTTAGAAATCTGCACGTTGCATTTTTGATCCACATCGTGGACAAGTACCACCTTTGTGTTTATGGTTACAAACAAGGCACACATAACGTACTCCGCCAGTACCACTTTGAGAACCCATTCCAAAGAATCCACCTCCGCCAGTACCAGATTCACTACCACCAAGACCGCCGCGCATTCGGCTCATGTAACGTCTTCTTAACAATAATGGAAAAGCAATGAAGATTGCAAGAGCAGCACCTAAGCCATACGGAAATGGAAGTATCATTTGTAAACCAATACTAATTCCTAGTGATGCAAATAAGAAAATCAGATAAGTTTTGTAATTAAACAATTCATAGAAAGTACCTTAAAAAAGGTTATAAAGTTTTGTCAGCATTAAGCAGATTTTCCCACTAGAAAATTTTGGAATTAGACAATAGATAACGGTATGGAATTCCCACCACTATCCCAAGCAAAGATGGAATTATCATCATAAGGAGATTTTACAATTATTGAAACTAAGCCAAAAAAATTGTGTAGATCAGTTACAGAGGGTTCAGCTGAACCACTTGGATGAGAATGTACGATTCCAACATAGCTCATATCAAAAGGCAAAAACGAATGAGGAAATCCAGCAAATGTAGGACCTGTGTAATTAAATGGAGGAATCACGAGTCCATCAATTTTGATTTCACCTTTTTTTGATTTTCCTTTAAGAATCAAAATTCCTTCATTAGGATGCTTCATTTGGCAATAAGAAAGGATACTGTCTAAAACGTCCTTTTCAAGTAATACTTTTCGTTCAATTTTCTTCTTTTTAAAAAACACAAAAAGACTAGAGTTTTGAACTAATTTAATTTTAAGATGGCAGTATTGTGTATTTTGTGTTCGAAAAAGTTCTCAATTTTTCTTCAATATTAGAAATTAATTTTGGAATTTTTGAATCAATCTCATCAATCTCCCCTTCAAATGTTTCTAGTTTTAACTGAGAATCTTCTTGGAAATCTGTATTTTTAGCAAGTTCAGATTCAAATGTTTTAAGTTCTCTAGATTCCAATTCATCAAGTTTGTTTTTTATTTCATCAGTTTTTTTGATATAATCTGATACTTGGGTAATAAAACCATCCAATAATTCTTCTGTTTCAGTAAGTTGTGTTAAAGATTTTTCAGAATCTTTTACTGAAATAGAACCCGACGAAATTCCTTTTCGGACATTTTCCAAAATCAAAATAACAGAGTCTTTGAATTGAGGTAAGAGAACATCAAAAGGATTTTCAACTAGTTTAGTTAAAAGAGATTTTTGGTCTTTGTCTAATGAAGACGTATATTCATATCTGCTAAGAGGCCTAGAAATTTTTGTAAATTGAGAATCAATTGAATTTTTAATTTGAGATTTTTGTGTTTTTGTTTCATCTAATTTCTTTTGTAAATCAAGATATTTTTGATAGTTTTCTGAAGATTTGATTTTTTCAATAGAATTTTTTATTTCTAGAATTTTTTCATCCATAGTTTTTACATTTTGACCAAGTTCTTCAATTCGTTGAGTTTTTTCTTTTTGTGTATCTTTTAGCTTCTTGATTTCATTAATAGTATCAAGAATTTCATCAGATTGGACACTACTTGAATTAAAATTTTTTAGGATTTTTTGAATTTCAGAGTGGTTACTAGTCATCACTTCAAGATTTTCTTTTAATTGAGAAGCATATTTTTTTGCAAAAATATGAATGACTCTAGTTTGTCTTCCCAATACATCCCCAACAATTTTGAGAATTTGATTTAAAGAGTTGTTTAGTTTTTTTGCGTCGTCAATAGTTGAGACTTCAGGAAGATTAGTTACTGTTTTTTTAATAATATCAATTACTTGTTTTTTTCCACGTACAACAATTATTGCAAGATGTTTGTCGATATCATCGATTTTCAGATCATCTTTCTCTAAAACACTGCCTATCTTCATCAAATCTTCAATTAGCGGCTCTGTTTCATTTCTCAGATGTTTTATCTCATGAATTGTTTGAGATTGTCTTAACTGGTTAAGATCAGATATAATTTTAGGCACGTCTAAAAGAGATACTTCTTCTTGCCTAGGAGCAACTTCTACTGGTGTTTCTTCTTCTTTTTTCTTTTTACCCCAACCAAAGACCATTTGATAACATAATCTTCAGGGGATTAAAAATCATTTTACAACTAAAAATTTAAAATTCGATTAATTTGTGAGAAATGCATGGTAAAATCTCCAAAAAAATCATTTCATACTGGAACTGTGAAGAAAAATATCAAAATTAAAGCTACAAAAGAGAAGGTTTGGAGGAAAATAAGCAACATTGCAGGTTTACCTACATGGGTAGTGGATGTCAAAAAAACAGTTTACCTTTCAAAAAAGAAAAGAGACGTAGGAGCTGTGCGACTAATCACATTTGCAGATGGGAATAAAATTGAAGAACATGTTGTTGCATGGAAAGATGGAGCATATTTTACATATATCGCAACTGAGGGGCTTCCATTAAGAGCATATGTTGCAACAATTTCAATCAAATCAAAATCAAAAAATCTTGTAGAGTTAACATGGCAATCATATCTCAATAGCAAAAAAATGTCAGAAAAACAATTTTTAGACTTTCTAGCATTTATGGGATCATTTTATGAAGCATCATTAGAAAATCTAAAAGAATCTCTAGAAAAATAACACTAGAAAGTTTTTGTGTTAAAGTGTATATACGATATATTTAAAAATCAAGTTATGAGTGACATGCGATTCATATTGATTGGGGTTGCATTGATTTTTGTAGGATTTATCATTTTAGGAGTGTTTGGGGAAGGGTATCAAGCTGCTACTTTTGAAGAAAATGAATTTGGTACATGTTATGAGTATTCTGAAGACAGTCCCCCTGTAGAAATTAACTGCTCATACAAAATATTTGATCAAACAATTTTCTTTGGATTAGTTATTGCGTTTATTGCTGCTGGAATCATTTCTTTGATTAAAGGAGTCAGAGGAGACTGGGATAACAGAGTAAAACCTGAAGATGTAGTAGGTCCAGGAAACAATCAGAATGAAAATTCAGATGACTCTGGTAAAGATTAAAGAAACTGATTACGAGGTTTTTTTAGATTTTGATTTCTCATAATCTTTAGGATTGTCGTCTTCCATTCTTTGAAAATATACTTCTTCATATGGCATTTTTCTAGTAATGTATTACCAAATTTGCATTTAAGCTTAAAGAATGATTTGTACTTGTTGGGCTTAATTCTTGTCAGAAACAATTGAGACAGGGATACCATTATCTACTAAAACAGAGCAATAGTCAGGGTAAATGAAAATTCTTTCTTCGCTTCATGACCCAAAAAAGGAAAGATATGCGATTTACTACTCAACAATTTTGACAGTTGTAACAATTAGCAGTATTCTTCTTGCCACAGAGATAATTCATTTTAGTCCTATTGAAGGGAGTTTAATTTTTGTTGAAGGTTTTGTTGCATTATACATGCTTGCCAGACATGAGAAAGTATCTAATTCATTTGCGAATCATATTTTAGGTTTTGATTTAAAATTTAGAAACTTGTTATTCAAAATTAGTTTCAAGAATCAGATTCGATGATATTTTTCATAGATACAACCATTTCGCCAATCTCATTCATTCTTTGATCAAATTGTTCATCAGTAAGTTCATCAGGTTTGTTAAAAGTAATTACAACTTCAGAATAATCTCCATTTGAAACAACTTTCATCGGGACATCCCATTTTGATTCTGCATCAACATATTGATGATCCAAAACTCCCAGAGATTTGTCTTCATTGAATTTCAATTTGGCTTTTCCATGAGGACCAGTAAAATGCCACCAACCATCATCATTCATTTTTGCATCAGGCATCATTTTTGGCGGAACTTGCAATATGGCATCAAATGCATCTCCTGTTTTCTTTTTAACAGTAATAGTAATAGTCCTAGATCTAGTCACAATATGAAACTCAGATAATGATTAAAAAAGATATGGTAGTAATGATAGGAATCAATGATTCTAGTCTATTTGTTTAGAAATTCTTTGATTTTCTTTAGATTTGCAACATTTGATTCGTGAAACATAACCATAGATTCTGCTAAAGAGTTTGGAAGAACAGTTTTGAGATTATCAACTAATTCATCGCCATTTGTTATCATATTATCAATTAGTTTCTCAATCTCATTTTTCTCATCAGTCATTTGAATAAGATAGAAAATGATCTTAATTATCCTTTTTTATCAAAGTGGCAGTAGAACGGACATTTTTTAATTTTTGAATATTCCATGAGACTATTTCTCTAATTTTTTCAAAATTTTCAGCTTGAAGTTTTACTAACATGTCGTGAGTTCCAATAGTCTCAAACACATCCACTACTTGTTCAAGTTCTTTTAATTGTTCAATGATTTCTTCTTCTGCACCAAGTTCGCAGTTTAGCATCACATAAGCGTCGGTCATGAACTAAACAAGAATCAATGATTATTTAAAGATGGATAATTTTAGGGGAAGCTTACCAGACTACATGTACTAAATCTTTGAGATTTCTTCTTGGTTTTGGGAATTTTGTTTGTTCAGGATATCCTATACACAAAACAGAAGAAGGTACAAGATCGGTGCCAATTACATCCATGACTTTTTGTTCATCAAACATTCCAATCCAAATTGAACTCAACCCCAATGCCTGAGCAGCAAGTTGAGAATACCCAGCAGCTAAAGTTGCATCTTGAATTGCAAATTTTTTGAGAACATATTCAGGAAAGTCAAACTTTACCCTTGAAGGGTTTTTGCAGAATACTAAGACCACAGGAGCATCAACGTATGGTTGCTTGTTACATGCATCAACCAATAATTTCTTTTTTTCAGGATTTTTTATGTAAAAAATTTCAAATCCTTGATAGTTTCCTGCAGTAGGAGCTGTGTCTGCTGCTGCAATAATTTTGTCAATCTTTGTAGTTTCAACCGGCTTGTCAGAAAATTTTCTTGTAGAACGTCTTTTTGCCATTACAGCAAACAAATCAGTATCAATGATTTCTGCGGGACCGGATTTTAAAATAAAATCTAATAATTGATTTCGTACGTTTGGATCAGATGTCTGGGGGGATTCTTGTGGTTCATACCCTAATGGATAAATTTTTTCTTCAGAAACTTCATCTGTCACAATCACATAACAAAAAATATCATATTAAAGAATTACAATCAATCCATACATTATCAGGCATATTTTTACAAATTTTGCATTGATTAAATATCAATATAGAAAATCGAGGATTTCTTTTAATTAGAAAAAAATAGGTCTCCAAGTACTTGAAAATAGTAAAGCCAGATTCTAAGGAAAAAACACTGTTAGTAGGTTTTCCCAGTAACGGTCTTGTAGGAACATTTGCTATTTCATATATTATCAATAATTTGAAAATGAAACAAATTGGAGAAATTGAAGTTCCAGATCTTCCTTCAACTCTATTTGTAGAAGGAGGAGAAATTCTTGCTCCAATCAGAGTATATAATAAAAATAATATTTTTGTCATTATTTCAGACGTTCCATTTAATCAATTTCTAGCAGACAGATTTGCGGTGGCAGTATACCAATTTTGCAAAAAAAACATGATCAAAAAAATTGTGATTGTAAGCGGAATGGAGACTGTTAATCAGAAAAAAGAAACGCCAAAAATTTATGCTCTGCCAACACATCCATCACTAGAAACACTACTTTACAACCATCAAATTCCAAAATTTTTAGACGGTTCAATATTTGGGACAGATGCCGCAATTATCACAGTCTTTAGGAAAACAAAGATTCCTGCATTAGTATTGTATGCTGAATGCCATCCATTCTTTCCTGATCCTGAAGCATCAATTGTCGCCATTGTCACATTAGCAAAAATTCTAGACATTAAAGTAGATGTCAAAGATATTCAGAAGAAAATAGATAGACTTAGAATTCAGCATAGAAACCTTATGGAAGAAACCTTACGTGTATTAAAACAACAACAAGAGAAACAAACAGGAACGCCTCAAATCTATAGGTGATATTATGACAAGAGAAACAGATTTTGAATTAAGTATTTCACCACCAAGAATTAGTTCACTGTTTGATGATATTGAACATAAGATTTTATCACCACTGTCATGTTTGAGAGAATTTGATAATCATTGGTTGTTAGAATTTGATCTTCCACTTGTAAGTAAGAAAAATATCAAAGTGAATTTTGATGGGAACACTATCAATGTAGAAGCAAGATTAAATGAAGAATATTCTGAAGAAAAATTAGGCAAAATCAGAAAATTTGAACATTTTAAAAAATCAATCACTCTACCAGGCAAAATCAACACAAACAAAACTACAGCAAAGTTTCAGAAAGGAAGATTAGAAATTAAAATTCCTAAGAAAACAGTCGGTCGTTCAATCAAAATAGAATAGATAATTCTGCTTCAAAGTACACGCCGGGAAAGGGATTCGAACCCCTGCACGCTTGCGCGTAGCCGTTTTCGAGACGGCCGCCTTACCACTTGGCTATCCCGGCATTTAGCCTTGATTTT
>JANQNM010000091.1 GCA_028279625.1 Candidatus Nitrosopumilus sp.
TGAAGGATTAGTTCCATTGTTAGGATGCGATGTTTGGGAACATGCATACTATCTAAACTACCAAAACAGAAGACCTGATTACATTTCCGCATGGTGGAACGTAGTAAATTGGGATGAGGTAGAAAATAGATTCTCAAAAGCAAAATAAAGTTCAAATCTTTATTTTTTTATTCATTTTCAAATCAATATTCTGTAAATGAATTTATACACACCAAAGAAAGGTCTGATGTCCATGAGTGAAGAACAAGCACAGCAATTAATGCAACAAATGCAAATGCTAGAAACATACTTTTCAGATTTGTCTCAAAGAGAAGGAACTTTTCTTAGTGTTCTAAAAGAGGCCACAGCAGCCATTGAGTCAATCAAGTCACTTAGTAACAAACCAGAATCTGACACTTTAATCCCGATTGGAATGGGAACTTATGTCCCAACAAAAGTTTCATCAAATAACAAAATAGTTTTGAATATTGGTGCAGGTGTTGCAGTTGAAAAAGACTTTGCTTCTGCAATAAATTATCTTGAAGCACGAATTAAAGAAATTGAAGTTGCATTACAAGATAATGCAGCAAAAAAACAAGAAGCTGCAGCTCAATTAGAGCAAGGAAAAGCACAAATCAATCAAATGATGCAAGCGGTATCTCAACCAAAGTCTGGATAATCATGTTTGATAAACTTCGTAATGCGTTTTCTAATGCAGCCAAAAGTCTTGGTGAAAAAGAACTTAATGAAAAAGACATTGAAGATATTTTATTTGAATTAGAAATCTCTTTACTTGAATCTGATGTTGCAACTGAGGTTATTGATGCAATAAAGGATGATTTGAAACAGAAACTTATTGGTTCCAAAGTTGATAAAAAAGAAATTGAAAAATTTGTTAAAGATAGTTTGATTTCAAGCATTTCGTCTTTATTTGATGGTGCTGGAAAAATTGATCTCTTTGAAAGAATTGATGAGAAAAAAGCAAACAACGAACCTTTTCTTATTTTATTTGTAGGAATTAATGGAACCGGGAAAACAACATCTCTTGCAAAAATTGCACATATGTTACAACAAAAAAAATATTCTGTTGTGGTAGCTGCTGCTGATACTTTTAGAGCAGGTGCAATTGAACAATTACGAGAACATACAAACAGACTTAACCTAAAACTTGTTGCACAAAACTACAATTCAGATCCTGCAGCTGTTGCACGAGATGCTGTTTTGTATGCTAAATCTCACAAAACAGACTGTGTTTTGATTGATACTGCTGGAAGAATGCAAACTAGTAAAAACCTCATGGAACAAATTGAGAAAATTACCAAAGTTGTAAATCCTGATATGAAAATCTTTGTTGGTGATTCTTTAGCTGGAAATGATACCGTAAATCAGGCAAAAGAATTCTACGAACACACAAAATTTGATGGTTCAATTCTAACTAAAAGCGATGCAGATGCACGAGGAGGTGCTGCATTATCTATTGTAAAAATAACTTCTACTCCTGTTCTTTATGTTGGAGTTGGTCAGGAGTATACTGATCTAAAACCCTTTGATAAGGAAACTTTTCTTGAAACTGTCTTTGGTTCATTAGATGATGTTGATATTAAAAAAGTAGAACCAGAAAAAGAACCAGAACCAACACCTGAACCAGAAAAAGAACCAGAACCAACACCTGAACCAGAAAAAGAACCAGAAATTTCTTCTGATGATCCATTTGAAGGAATTAGTGATGATGACATTGCAGAATATTCTGATTTGTATGATGTACCTCCACCTGAAAATGATAATGACGCAATGAAACTTGCAAAGAAAATTCGTCAATGGATTAAAGATGGCAGACTTGAACCTGGTGAATCACCAAAGGAAGAACCTGAAGATGAGGATGAAGATGAATCAGAAGATGAAGACGACGTACAAAAACATGATAAAGAAGAAAAACCTAAAAAGAAACGAGGTATGTTTGGATTCTTTAGGAAATGAAACTAAAAACAAAAGATTTACTCACTTTAGCGGAACTATCCCCAAAGGAATTTGAAGGACTAATCAATCAATCAATCAAACTAAAAAAAGAACTCAAAAAAGGTGGAAACAAACCTATTTTGAAAAATAAATCTTTGACAATGATTTTTCAAAAACCTTCTACACGAACTCGTGTTAGTTTTGAAATTGGAATGTATCAATTAGGAGGACATGCAGTAAATCTTTCATCTAATGACATGCAACTATCTCGTGGAGAATCTGTTGAAGACACAGCTAAAACCCTTTCAAAATATACTGATTGTATAATGGCACGTGTTTACGAACATGATCTGTTAGAAAAATTATCAAAACATGCAAGTGTTCCTGTAATTAATGGATTGTCTGATACATTTCACCCATGTCAAATCTTGGCAGATTTTATGACAATAAAAGAAAAAAAGAAGAAACTCAAAGGATTAAAAATTGCATGGATTGGCGATGGAAATAATGTTTGTAATTCAATGATTTACGGTGCTGCACTATCAGGAATGTCTATGTCTATTGCAACTCCCAAAGGATTTGAACCTGATAAAGAAGTTGTTAAAGATGCAAAGAAATCAACAATCATTGAACTAACAACTGATCCATTTACTGCAACCAAGAATGCTGATATTGTGGTTACAGATACGTATTCTTCTATTCACAACAAAGACTCAAAACGAATCAAAAAATTCCTACCAAAATACCAAGTCAACTCAAAACTAATGAGTTCTGCAAAGAAAAATGCGATCTTCATGCACTGTCTTCCTGCTAAACGAAATCAAGAAGTAACATCCCAAGTAATTGATGGATCACAATCTGTTGTCTGGGATGAAGCAGAGAACCGCCTTCATTCCCAAAAGGCATTACTTGCAGCCTTAATTCGCGCTTAACGTATATAAGAGCAGATTCAAACTCGGTTTCTGTAGATGGCCTATTCAAAAATATTGAGGAGACTTAGAGAGGAGAAGACCAATTATAAAAAACGCGGTACCATGCTTATGGGTAAGCGCGATTTCATAACTGTGACTATTACTAATGAAAATACTCAAGTCCAAATTCTCAAGCCTGGAATGACTGGCGATAAGGTTGTAGCATCTGCACATTCCCGATATTTACTTGAAAAAGGCTGGAAGGGTTCTAGAAAAAGTGTTCCAGCAGCTTATCTAACTGGTTACTTGGCAGGAAAAAAAGCATTAGGTCAAGGTGCAAAGGATGCTATACTTTACACAGGAACTAGAAAATACACACAAAGAATGGCCGCAGCTCTAAAAGGTGTGATTGATGCAGGTGTTGAAGTCCCAGCTAATGAAGAAACATTTCCTGCTGAAGAGAGAATTAACGGTGAACATCTTACAGTAAAAAACGAAATTTCAAAAATTAAATCAACAATTGATAGTGAGGTAAAATAGAGATGAGTCAAATATCCCCCGTCAAAGGTCCACAACTAAAATCAGGTGGTGGTAATGGTGACCGTCCAAGAAGACCAAGACGAGAACCAGAAGAAGAAGTTTGGATTCCGAAAACTATTCTAGGAAAAAAAGTTGCATCCGGTGAAATTACTTCAATGGAAGAAATCATCGAAGCAGGACTAAGAATTCAAGAAGCCGGTATCGTCAAGAAACTACTTCCTGATTTGAAAAGTGAAGTTATTGATGTTGGAATTATCCAAAAGATGACATCAAATGGTCAATCAACTAGATTCAAAGCAATTGTTGCTCTAGGAAATGAAAATGGATATCTTGGAATTGGTCAAGGCAAATCAAAACAAATGAGAAACGCAATTGAAAAAGCAACTAACCAGGCATATCTGAGAATAACTCCTCTTAAACTTGGATGTGGCAGTTGGGAATGCAGATGTGATTGTAAAACTTCTGTTCCATTCAAAGTTAAGGGAAGAGGTGGAAGTGTTACAATTGAAATTATTCCTGCACCTCGTGGTTTAGGTTTGGTTGCTGGTGGTAAGATTAAACGATTATTGGAAATGGCAGGACTTAAAGATGCATGGACTACAGCCAAAGGCTCAACTTCCACAATGAGTTCTACTTCTGAAGCTGTCTTAGATTGTCTTAGACAGACATATAGTCAGGGTTGATGAGAAATGGCAAATGCATATCTTGTTGTTAGAATTAGAGGTCAAGCCGATGTCCCATACTGGGCAACTCATACTATGACTTTGCTCAAACTTGACAAAAAATATCGTGCAACAATTTTGCCTGCAA
Source organism: Candidatus Nitrosopumilus sp. (assembly GCA_028279625.1). Lineage (GTDB taxonomy): Archaea > Thermoproteota > Nitrososphaeria > Nitrososphaerales > Nitrosopumilaceae > Nitrosopumilus. The sequence goes on from JANQNM010000091.1 coordinate 4,197, forward strand.
AAGAAAATACCTTGGGAATGCTAAACAAAGTAAAACACTATGTTTCTTGGATTGAACTAGATGCAGGACTTGCCAAAGAACTAATTGACAAAAAAGCACGAAAGTCTGGTTATCAAAAAATTACTCCTGAAGACCTTAAAGAACTTGGATTTGCAAGTACTGATGAATTAGCAACTGCTTTAGCTGAAGGCAAAGCCACTTTATCAAAATTAAAACCTCTAAAACCTTGGTTCGCTTTAGCCCCTCCAAAACTTGGATTCAAAAGAAGTACAAAGAGACTCTATGGACAAAAAGGTATCCTTGGACAAAATAAAGAACTAGATACAATTGTTAGGAGAATGATTTAGAATGGCAACACGATTAAGAAAAACAAGACGACTTAGAGGAGGCCGACATATGGGATGGGGACAAGTAGGTCAACACCGTGCAAGTGGTCACAAAGGTGGTCTTGGAATCACTGGAATGATGAAACACCACTGGAGTTCTTTGTTAAAATATGACCCAGATCATTATGGTCATGATTCAACTAAACCACCTCACCCAAATATTACCAAGAAATGGGCTAGCGTCCGTGATCTTGATGATCTGTTCAATAAGTTCGGTAAAGAAGAAGGAGGAAAGAAAATAGTAGACCTAGAAAGTGCAGGATACGAAAAACTCCTTGGTGGCGGAAAACTAACCAATGCTTATTCCGTCAAAGTACAACAATTTACAGCATCTGCAGAAGAGAAATTAAAAACTGTAGGCGGAGAGATTCTTCAATCTGCTACAAAAGAAAAAACTGATGGGGAAGAGGTAGTAACAGATAATGGCTGAAGGCGGTACTGTTACCACAATTATTAGAAAAGTCGTTTTTAAGGCAGAACCATACATTCCTCAAGTTCCAAAACCAAAAAAGAAAATTCCACTCCCAACTAGATTGCTTTGGTGTGGAGTTGCACTGCTCATCTACATGGTAATGGGACAGACTCCGTTATTTGGAGCTACAGCACCAGAATTTGACTTTCTAGCTTTTGCTAGAGTCATCTTTGCATCTCAACAAGGAACTCTTGTTGAATTGGGAATTGGACCGATTGTAACAGCTGGACTCTTGATGCAGTTATTGAGAGGTTCTGATATTCTCAGATTTGACTTCAAAAAACCAGAAGAACGAGGAGTATTTCAAACAGCTACCAAACTCGTAACGTATGTTGTAATTGTAGTTGAATCTATTGTATATGGCGTAGCAGTTTACGGCCCTGGAGTTACTGACCCTAACATATTGTATATTATGGTTGGTCAGCTGATGGCCGCGTCTATAATTATCATGTTCTTAGATGAATTAATTCAGAAAGGTTGGGGTCTAGGAAGTGGAATCAGTCTATTCATTATGGCAGGTGTTGCTCAACAGATTTTGTGGAGTCTCTTTAGCCCGTTGCCAGCTGGTGATGGTGGAACAATCGGTATCATACCATACATTGGTCAATCAATAATGAATGGAGATGTCTCCAATATCATGTTCCGTTCAAACCAACTACCGAGCATATTTGGATTATGTCTGACAGCTGGAATATTGTTGATACTAGTATTTACTCAAGGAATGAAAATTGAGATTCCGATTGTTTCTACAAAATACAGAGGATTCTCTGCTGTCTATCCAATCAAATTGATGTATGTTTCAAACATTCCAGTAATTTTGGCATCTGCACTTACAGCAAATGCTGTTTTCATCTTCCAAATGCTTTGGGCGAATATGAACCCGCGAAATAATAATTTCTTTATGAACTTTATAGCGCAATTTGATCCTACGAGTCCGTCAACCCCGATTGGTGGTCTTATCTACTACATCACTCCACCTAGGGGACTAGATGTTGCAGCCTTGGATCCAGGACGTGCTGTAGGTTATGTTTTGTTTATGATTGGAATTGTCATTGTATTTGGTAGATTATGGGTAGAGCTTGGTGGATTATCTCCAAACAAAGCAGCTCAGAACTTACTAGATGCAGATGTACAAATCCCAGGATTTAGAAGATCAAACAAACCCGTTGAGGCATTATTGAACAAGTACATTCCATCAGTAACCATTATCGGTTCCATGATTTTGGGTCTGCTAGCAGGTGTTTCTGATGTACTTGGTGTATTTGGTTCAGGAATTGGAATTTTACTTATGGTAGATATTCTCATCAACTATTA
>JANQNM010000102.1 GCA_028279625.1 Candidatus Nitrosopumilus sp.
TGCACAAAATCATTCAGGACATAAGATTTTAGTTCTTCATCAAGGAATAACTGAATTCAACAAGTTTGCAGGAGAACTACAATCAACAGACTTGCCAAAAAATTTTACATATTATGCCATGGGTCATCTTCACGATAAGGATGTCAAAAAATTTAATCACCTTGGAGGACCAATTGCATATCCTGGATCAATTGAATCAACTACAAGTGAGGGAATTAAAGAAACTAAGAAAGGATTTTTTGAAGTAGACATTTCTGGAGAAGAGGCAAAACCAACTTGGATTGAATTAAACACCAGACCTCAGTTTTCATTTAAAACACAATATCAAGAATTGGCAAAAACAATTGATGAGATTTCTGAGAAAATTGGAGGTTTGGAGAAAAAACCCATTGTAGAGGTAAGAATTCAAGGAGAAAGTATTGAAACTGACCATATTCAGGCTCAAATTGCAAGGCTAAATGCACTTGTTCTTAGATGTTTTTGGAGAATCAGTACAAAACAAATCTCAGACTCTTCAGTGTTTTTGGACAGACCAAATGTAATTGATGATGAGATGTTTAGACTATCAGTTGATGCTTTGGGTTCAGAACAAGAAGCTAGTTTTGCCATAAGAGAATTACTCCCAGTTTTATCTTCAGGAGAAATTAAGGAAGCATCTCAAATCATTATTGAAAACTTTGAGAAGTTCAAAAAGGAGAAAAGAACATGATCACATCTATTGAATTAGGAGATTTTCTAGCGCACTCGGAAACTAAATTAGAATTTGAAAATGGGGTAACCGTTTTTGTTGGAGAAAATGGTGCTGGAAAATCAAGTATTATTGATGCAATAACATTTGCACTATTTGGAGAACATACCAGAAAATCCAACAAGGGCTTAATCAAACGTGGTTCAAATCAAGGATTCTCAAAGGTAAATTTTTCAGTTAATGGAAAAAAATTCGAAGCAGCAAGAAAAGTTGATAGTAAGGGAACATTATCCGCTAAATTTTCTGAATTAGTTGATGGAGAAACTGTTGAAATTGCAGCTGGTGAGAGAAAACAATTTGGAGAGTCAATGACTCATGAAGTTGAAAAAACAATTGGATTGGATTTTGAAAAATTAAAAATTGCATCGATTGTACAACAAGGAGAATTAAATGCAATTATCAATGCAAAACCAAAAGAATTCAAAGAATTATTGAATGCAATAATTGGAATTGATAAATTAGATGTAGCATCAGAATCAATGAAGATTGTAAATAAAGAATTTCGTGAAAACATTCGTGAAAAAATAGGATACGATGATACTCACATTGAAATTCTTGCAAGAGATTTAGAGACAAATAAGAAAGAAGTTGAAGAGTCAAAACCTCAAAAAGACCAATTAGAGAGAAAACAAGAAACTTTACAAAATGAAGTTGAAAATTTAAGAAAAAAAGTTGAAACAGATACTCCAAAAATAGATAAAATCAATCAACTAGAATTAAGAAAAAAAGAACTTCTTGCCTATGCAAAAGAGGCAATTCACGAAATTCAACGTGAAATTAGTGAAAATGAGCGTAAAATTCACGAATGTCAAGATTGTTTTGAACATGCTAGTCTGAAAGGAGATTTAGAGACAAAAATTCAAAAAATTGATCAGGCAATAGAAGACTCTCTCAAAAAAATTCAAGAGATGACTAGTCAGACAGCATCCTTGAGAGAAAAACAAATTCTTGCATCCAAACTTCAACTAAAAGATGGTAAATGCCCAGTATGTGATTCTAATGTTGAAAAACTAAACCCTCTTTTCCAAGAAGAGCATCTCAAACAAGAATTGGTTTCACTCAAAGAGCAAATTGGTCTTAAAGAAAAAGAAAGGGACATGTACAATCAGAAGAAAAAAGAATTTTCAAACAAGTTACAAAATGCTAGAGATGCTGAAGCAACACTAAGAGCGCATTCGGTTAATAATAAAGAGGAATTAACTCAAATTCAAAAAGAAATTGAAACAAAAAAACAAAAAATTCCATTAAATGTAAATGGAAATTTGTTAGAAATTTCACAAATTGATTCACATGCAAAAATGATTTTTGAGAATATTTCAAAACTGGAAAATGATACCAAAGGATTTGATGAACAAGAATTTAATCAATTGAAAAACCAAGTTGTTCAAAAACAATCCGAACTATCTCATATTGATCAACAAATAGGAGCCATATTACAAAAAATTTCCAAAGGAGAAGAACAAATCAAAACTCTTCAAAATGCAATTTTGGAATTAAATGTCGTAAAAGATTATGTTGTAAGTTTAGATAAAATTCAAACAAATGTGTTTAGTAGAGATGGTCCTGTAGCAACAAGTTTAAGATCATGGGCACTAAATACAATTTCTGCAAAAGCTTCAGAATATCTCACTTTATTGAATACAAAAATTCAGAGAATTTTATTATCAGAAAAAACGCGAGATATTTCCATTACATGTTATTCAAAAAAAGAAGTCTTAGAATTAGAATCACTTAGTGGAGGAGAAAAGGTGAGTGTGGCATTGGCTCTAAGATTAGGCATGGCAAGCCTTCTTGGAGCATCAAATCTCAATTTAATGATATTAGACGAGCCTACAACACACCTTGATGCAGAAAGAAAAAAGTCTCTAGTAGGAGTATTGTCTCAATTATCAAATATTTCAAATTCAGAAACGCCAATGCAGTTTTTGATAATTACACATGATGCAGAAATTTTTGAAGACTCTACGGTTGAAAGAATTTACAAATTTGAATCAACTGAACAGGGTAGTAAAGTTACTGCTCTCTAACTAACATTAACAATGCCAGTCATCCAAGGATGAACCATACAGAAATAATCAAAAGTTCCTGCACTTTCAAATGTGTGACTATAAGTTCCATCTGCCATAAATAATCCTGAATCAAAAACTCCAGTTGGTCCAGCATTAACATTTCCGCTGGTTACAGTATGAGCCGCTGTGTCATCGTTACTCCATGTAACGGTTGCGCCAACTGCCACTGTGATTTCATATGGAATATAACATTCGTTAGTTGCTTCACATCCTGGAACTCCGGTACCTTCAGGAAGGGATACAGTTGCTTCCATTGGCAAGAGGTTTTCAGGTTCTGGTTCAGGTGTTGGTTCTGGTTCAGGTGTTGGTTCTGGTTCTTCAATAACAACCGTTTCTTCAGAATCAGATACAATGACTTCGCCAGTCATCCAAGGATGAACCATACAGAAATAATCAAAAGTTCCAACATCATTAAATATAAATTCGTAAGTTTCACCGGCCATAAACAAACTAGAATCAAACATACCATCATGTCCATCAGAGATATTTCCACTGGTTACAGTATGAGCTGCTGTATCAGGATTATTCCAAATTACAGTATCACCAACTGAGATAGAAATTGAATAAGGCAAATAACATTCGTTAGTTGCTTCACATCCTGGAACTCCGGAACCTTCAGCAATGTCTACTTGATGAACTCCTGTTGTCATTGGTAATGGAGGAACAGTTTCAACGGGTTCAGGCTCTGGTATTGGTTCAGGCTCTGGTTCTGGTGTTGGTTCAGGCTCTGGTTCTGGTGCGGGTTCTGGTTGTGGAGCAGTTTCTGTCTTTGGAGCAGTCTCTTGAATTGAAATTTCACGAGGTTCAATCACATCATTTGGATCAGATGCAATAAAGCCAATTGATATTGCAACAAGAATTCCAACTGCAGCTATGATTCCGTAAGAAAAATTCATCTTATCCGCCTGTCAATTTAGCAAACTTTTCGTTCTTACTTAACTTTTCCATAAATTCAATATTAGATAATGCTACAACTGCAGATTCAACTACAGGTTTATCAGGATCGTTTAGTGCTTTTTGTAGAGATTCTTTTGCTTCTTTATTTCCAACTACACCTAAAGCAATTGCAGCTTCATGTCTAACAAACATACTTGGATCGTTTAATGTTGCATCAGTTAATGGTGCAACTGCACTTGAATAACACATCTGTCCCAATGAAAATGCAGCTTCATGTCGGACTAGTTCATTTTCATCATTTTTTAAGACCTTAGCAACATGGGGAACTTTATCTTCTCCTCCAAAATCAACTAAAATGCAAGTAGCTCTTGTTCTTACAACATAGTCAGGGTGTTCCAATAATGAAACAAAATACTCTGTATCTTTTTCCTCATATTTTTTCTCCATCTCAGCAAAAAGAGTTAATCGATCTTCAGTTACTGCTTGCAATTTGTTTTGGAATTTTCTGCGTCCTATATTAGGTTACTTAAGAACAAATCAAAAAATAATGAGATATGTATTTAATGGAAAAAATTTGATATTTTATCATGAGTGCAGCAATAGGTGAAAAAGCACCAAATTTTGGAGTATCAGAATGGGTACAAGGAGCTCCAACCAATTTTGATCAAGAAAAGGATCACATTGTGCTGCTAGAAGTATTTCAGGTAAATTGTCCCGGCTGCTTTATGCATGCCATTCCTGAAGCAATAAACATCTACAACAAATACAAAGATGAAGGAGTCAGAGTCATTGGATTAGCAACTGCTTTTGAAGATTTTGATAAAAACACTCTAGATAATTTGAAAATGTTAGCTGAAACAGGAGAAGTAATTGGAGAAACAAAAAGTGCTCTTTCAATGTATGGACAATTACAAGAAGGAAATAAGCTACCATACAAAATTCCATTTCCTTTAGGAATGGACAATCTAACCAAAACAACTGGAGAGATAAGTCAAGAAAAGATTATGCAATTTATTTATCCTCAAATTCCAGAATTTGATTCACAACCTGAAGAATACAAACAACAGATCATTCAGAGGGTCAAAGACTACATGAAATCAAAAGAATATTCAGCTGAAACATTTGAAAAATTTGCTCTACAAGGGACACCTTCTATGATATTGGTAGATAGAAAGGGAATTCTCAGAGATGTGTCATTTGGACAATCAGGGCATGTTGATGCAATGATTCAGAAATTACTTAATGAAGATTAAATCACCTAATCAAAACTACCGCTATTGTCAATGCTACTACAACTATAAATCCGCCAACTAGTGCAATTTTTTGATTATTCATATTGAACCATCTTAGAAACAAAATAAAAATAATTTAGATTTAGAATTTCTTTTTTATTCCAATTATTACTGATGCAGGAATGCCTACATATATTGCAAGATTCAAAACAATTAGAGAAATGCCATATCCTAGAACTTCATTTTCCGAATCAATTTCAACATAATGGAGAAGAGACAAAGTACTAATCAAAGGAGTAAGAGAAATTTTTACTGTTTCTTTAAACAGAGAATTTTCACGCTCATAATCTGCAATAATTGGACTAAAAATATAGTAATATTCGTTAAAAGATTTCATAAATGATTTTCCGGATTCCGTTTGCAGTAATTTAGTATCACGTAATTCTCTTAGTTGTTGAACTTGTGGAGCAAGTTCAGAACCGTATGCAGCAGTTGCTATAAGACATCCACCGCCTTCATTTTCCGCAACAGGGGTAATTTGAGGCTCAGGCACATTATTTTCAATTATTTCTAGTCCATCAAGGTATGTTGTTCCAAATAGCTCAAGTTTGTTTTCACCAGTTCCTGTAAAATTTAGAGAAACAAAAGTAATTCTTTCATTAGATTTTACTTTAGGAGAAAACTCATCCCCATTAAGATAAAATGTAAAATTGCCAGATAAGAGATTAGTTGGAATTAGTATTTCACCTAAATTATTTTCCAAACCACTGTTAATGTAAAGAGTCAAACTCTTTTTGTCCTTATCAAAATCAAAATCATAAATATCAAAATTGGAAGTTGTTTGAACTTCAAAAGAATGACCTCCAGTTTGAACATCTAATCGATTAACTAATCCAGTTGCATCAGATAGTAATTGCCCATAGACAGGAGTGACAACGAACAGTGCTAATAATGATAATAATAGAATTTTCAACTTATGCTGTTTGAGGTATTCTTTTGTTTAATTCTTTATCTTGTGCAATTCTTGGATGTACTGGATCTGCAAGAATTACTTCAAACCAATAATGCTTTCCATCTTTGTAGATAAAGTAAGAACCCAAGATTTTCATGTTTGGATATCTTTCACTGACTCTTCTTTCAGCAACAGTCTTCATGCTATCATCTGCCTTAATTCTAGTGACACCAAGATGTTTTGGTCTTCTACCGCCAGTTGGTCTTTGTTTTCTCATACCACCTGTACCAACTCTCATTCTGACAACAATGATACCTTGTTTTGCTTTGTATCCTAATCTTCTAGCTCTTTGAATTCTGCTAGGTTTTTCAATTCTAGTAACAGCACTTTGTTTACGCCATCCAACTACACGTTCACGCAATTCTGGGGCATTTTCTTTCCAAAGTCTGATCCATACTTGGTCTTGATGACTAGGCATATCGGGCATAGTAAAATCCCCTTTAATAACTGTAAATCGAATAGAAGCATCGCTAATCAATTAAAATGCTCTTGAGTGGGGTTCACATTCCACGCACTCGAAGAGTTGCATCCGCAGAAAACTCGATACCTAGATTTCCTCAAAGTTGTTAAAAAGGATTCCTCAGTATTGCTTTGAGATTTTTATTGAGCAATACGGACAAAAATCAACATGAAGGTAAATTATGTGGTTTTACCTGTCCTTTTGGTTTTAGGCATGACATTTTTGCCCTCATCATTTGCAGAGCCTACAGTTTCTGTAACAATGGAAAAAACAACTTACAGTTATTGTGAAAAGCTATTCTATACAATAGAGGTTTCTGAGGTAACTGGAGAACCTGCAATTATTCACATTAGAGATGAAACAGGAAAAGGAAGTAGTGCAATCCCAATTCCAATAACAGATTTGAAAAATCCTATTCCATCATTAGTTGCATTTGAAAAAGAAATTTTTCCACTAGGGAAATATTTCATAGATGTTGAGTATTCAGGTTCACAAACTACGATTGAATTTACTTTAGTTGATTTGAATAAAATTTGTCTTCCAGGAACCATCAAACCAATTGTAACAAATTGGTTATCAGGAAATATTTCTGATGGATTCTTAATTGATGCTTTTGATAAATTTGTTGATGATGAAATAATTGACATTCCTTTTGAAATTACTCAAGATAATGTCTATGACATCGATATTCCAGAATGGGTTAGAGAAAATACAACAATGTGGTGGTTCCAAGAAGAAATTTCAGATGAAGATTTCATCAATGCCTTAAACTATTTACTTGACGAACAAATTATTTCAATGTCAATTCAAGGGGGAGGAGAAATTTGAATAAATATTCTATAATCACTGGCATTGCAATTGCAGTAATTGTAATTCCGTTTGCTTATTCTGGAATGAGTATACTTGGAGCACAACAATTAGAATACAGATGGCATAGTCCAGGAGAATTTTCATTTTTTACAATGTCAAATCATGGTCAAATGGAGTTTTGTAACACATTACCATTTTGGACCAGTTTTCATGAATTCAAAGTTTTACCATACTATACAGGATCATATATGGGGACATATACGGTAGACAAACTAACACTTGACCCAATTTCATCAGGAGTTCAAGATGGATTTTTTTCATCTGAAGAAGTTGCTATGGCTCAACACACTTTCATGAGTTTTGACTTTGAGTTTGATGAGGGAGACATTAGGCTTGATCCAAATCAGTTTATCGTTGTAGTTCAAATAGATACTCCAATTTTAGGAATAATTCCATATTCAACTATAACACAAATTTCAGCATTTGAATTTGATCAAAAAATGAAATCGCTAGATTTGACTTGTGATTAGTTTTTGTTTTTGCTTGCTTTTGACATCAAAGCCAAAATTATTGCAATAGCTCCAGTTACAACAAATGCTGCAATTACACCATAAACTAGCTCTTTACCCATTCCTTTGAAAGAAGGTGAAGGTGCAGTAGGAGCAGATTCTATTACAACACAAACTCCATCTTCAAGAACAGTACCTGGACCACATCTCTCATCTAACACACAAACACCATCTTGAAGAATTGTTCCAGGGCCACATTCAGTAGTTGGTTTTTCTTCAACAGGAGTTGTGACTTCTGGTTCGGTTACTTCTGGTTCAGTAACCTCTGGTTCGGTTACTTCTGGTTCAGTAACCTCTGGTTCGGTTACTTCTGGTTCAGTAACCTCTG
>JANQNM010000013.1 GCA_028279625.1 Candidatus Nitrosopumilus sp.
GAATTCAAAGGAGTTTCAAATTATGAACGTGGAGTAGGTGACTTTTTAGAAACTGCTAAACTAAAACTTGAAACTTTGAAACATGATCCTGATGCAACAGAAAAACAAATCAAAGATGCTGAAGATGAAATTACTTACTTGGAATCATTACATGAGAATTATTTTATTGGAATGAATGTTTTTAGAACTGCTAAAGGCGGTAGGGACAAGATAAATGCATAATGGTGTGATGGTTTGGGTAACGTAAGCTTTGATGTAATGAATGCAAGAGTAACATTCCAAAATGTTCCTATTCATGCATTATCAAAATTTCAGTTTGACGATGTAGAAGCAGCTTGTGAGGAATTCAAAAAAATTCCTGGAGTTGATGAATGTATAATCATTCAAACTGCAAGTAGAGTTGAAATTTTTACTGTAAGTAATGTTGAAGATGATGACTCTCCTGATGCAAGAAGAGATGAAGCAAAAGGTCTTGTGTTAAACAAAGTAAAAGATACTTGGGTATCATTATCAAAATTAGAACAAATAGACATTGATCACTTTGATCAAACAATCGAAGTCTACAAGGGCAATGATGTGTATCTTCATTTGTTACGTTTAGCTTCTGGAGTTGAATCATTTGTTGTAGGAAAAAAAGAAGTATACAATGAAATTGTAAACTCTCTTGCTAAAGCAAAAGATGCAGGCACTTCAGGAAGAATCCTTAACAAATTGTTTGATAGTATAATTAGACTAGCCACAAGAATTAGAGATACAACTGGAATTTCACAGGATGTTGTATCTCTTGGTGATGTTGCAGTAAGACTGGTAGATGAAAAGGCTGGACTTGATGCTAAAAAGAAAGTTCTACTTTTAGGCACCGGTGAGACTGCTGCAGCAGTTGCAAAAACTTTGAATCAAAAAGAAATTTCATACGATGTCGCAAGCAGAACATTAGTTAGAGCAACAGGATTTTCAGCAGTAGTTGGTGGAAAGCCAGTAAACTTTGAGGATGCTCTAGCCGGTCTTGACAAATATGATATTGTCTTTGTTGCAACAACTGCTGACTATTTCATAATTAATCATGAAAGAATCAGATTGGTAATGGAAGAAAAGAAGAAGGGTACTCTGATTATGGATATCTCTGAACCAAGGGCAGTCGAAGAAAATATCACATCACTTCCAGGAATCAAATTATTGTTCAGAGACCAAATAGCAGAAATTTATGACGAAAATGTCAAAGCAAGAAAAGATATTGTTCCAGCAGTTGAGAAAATTATCAACAAAGAATTACCTGTCTTGTCAGTTAGAATGCAAAAGGCAGATAACTAATCTTCTTACATTCCTTGTTTTCTTAAAATAAATTGCATTATTGCTTCTCTTGAATAATCAATTCCATGCTCTTCTTCCATATGAGCTCTGAATTTATCAATTACCTCTTCTATTTCACCAGAAGCTACAAAGTCATCTTCAAAACCATAATCTCTAGCCTTGAGTTCTACCATGCTTTTGCAAAAATATTAACAATATAAAAATCCAAAGGTAGCAATAACCTAAAGCAAACAGATTCTAAAAATCCTAAAAATGAAAAATTATTTGTCTTTGATTCTATCCGTATGACTCGTATTTGATAGCATAACTGCCATCGGATTTCTTATCGTGCTCTGTAACAAAGCCTTTTGGTCCTAGAGAGTCAATAACGCCATCAATTGTTCCCTGATAACCACAAATGTAGATAATTGTGTTCTCTGGGTTAATTTCCTCGCCTACCATCTCTTCAACTGGTGATAATCCTGTCTTTTTGTCTGGTTTGAAGAATGATTCAACTCTGCCTACGTGACCATTCCAAGATCTGTTAAAGAATTCTTTTGGTCTACTTATTGCTGCTCTATATCTACAGTTCCATAGGTCTCTTCCTCTCTTCTCACTTTCCATCTCCATGTGAGTAAAGAGACGTTTGTAGCTTAATTCATCAACATAACTTGCACCATGCAAAACAACAACTTCTCGTTTGTCGTTTGTATCATGGAAGTGCTTTGCAAATGCAACAAATGGTGCAATGCCTGTACCACCACCTACACAAATCACTCTTCTGTTATCTGGTTTTCCGTCATGCATCTTTTCACTAATTTGTAATGCAGTTCCACTAGGATCACCTAACCAAACTTCATCACCAACACTTGCATAGAATAATTCAGTAGTAACACGACCCGGAAGTGGTTTTCTTACCCATCTAATTACAAATTCAAAATAATCTCTGTTTTCTGCATGTGATGCAATAGAGTATGCACGTCTAACGATTTTCTTTTCTGCTGGAATTGGAACACCTATTGTCAAAAATTGACCTGTCTGGTATTCTGGCATTCCCCCTTCTGGAACTAATCTAATCACAACAAGATCTTCTTTTAGTAATTCTCTGTAAACGATCTTTGCCTTAGTTTCAGATACCATACAAGAAGATTTTTCGCTACTTTGGTTAAATAGATTTCTCTTATGAAATCTCAAAAATTTCGAATAGATCTATTGTTATTCGATTTGTGACATTATTTCATCAAGAATTTTCTGATTTGCAGCTGCAATAAAAGAAACTCTTGTATCATAACTCAAATCCGCATCAAGTGGATTCAAGCTTGCATCAAGTAAAAGACCTCCTGCTTCTTTTACAATCAGATATCCTGCAGCAATGTCTTGGATTCTAATCTTATCTCTCAAGTCAATGAAAATATCCATCAAACCTCTTGCAAAGAGCGCCATCTCAAGTGCATTTGCACCAAAATGTCTAGTGTGGTTGTGATTTTCAAAAATTGGATGAAGTTTTTTCATCAGTTCTGTTGTTGCACCAGAAGTATTGATTCCTACAATTTTGTAAATAGGATCTTCGTTGTGAACTTTGATTTGCTCTTCATTGAAAAACGAACCCCTATCTTTTGATGCCCAATACATCTCACCGTTTGCAAGATTTGTAATAACTCCATCAGTAATTGAACTAAGTTTATTCTCAGTTGCAAATGCAAGTGAGCTACAAAAGAATGGAACTCCTCTAACTGCATTTGCTGAACCATCAATTGCATCCATGATGATGTATCCTTTTGGTTCATTTGATAACTCAACTCTTCCACATTCTTCACCTAAAACTACACATGGAAAATTAATCTCTTTGAGAAAATCTAAAACAGTTTTTTCAGCAATAATGTCTATGTTTCTTGAAATATCTCCACCTGCACCTCTGCCAAAATCACCTGCTGCATGTTCTGTGCCCGCAAGATCTTTTACATTCTCATAAATTCTGTTAGAGACTTCACGAAGAATTTCAATGACTTCCATGATCTAAATTGTATTTCTCGTAATTTAAGTGAAGGAAAAATTGTTTTGAAAGCATAAATAACAATTATTGAAGCTAAACATTGTGAGCGGTAAAGATCAATCAGTTACAAGTAAAGAGGCATTAATGAGCACAAAACCTGGCAAGCAAATTATGAAACAAGCCTTGTTCAAATCAAAAGGTTACAAATTATTTAACAAATACAAAGAAGAAGTTGAAAAAGAATTTCCAAACTTTGCTGAAAGATTTGCACAAGGACTACTAAATGAAATAAAGTCAGATACTGACCCAAATTCAACACAGCAAAAGTTTGCAGATGAAGTTGGTTCAACTGAAATTATTCTAAATGCCTCTGAAATTGAGCCTATAAAATCAAAATTAGAGAGTCCAGACGTTCTTAAAGATAGAGTACTTCGAATTTTAAATTCCAATTTTGTTAAAATGACATTTCCAGTTTTCAATGCACTGTATGATGGTGCAGCAGAACACACAGGACGCAATGATCCTCAATTAAGACAAGATATGGTTGAAGGTCATATCTTAGCAATTGATCTTAGTGAACCAATGGATAGAATTGTTGACAAAGATGAAGACTTGGATTATCTTGATGATTACAAATTGATGAACCCTTACATTCTAAAACTTGCAAGAGACAAAATCACCAAAGGCGGAGAACAAGTCCTCAAAGAATTTGAAGAAGGGTTCAAAGATGCAAGAGTTGGTCAATACCTTGATGAGAAATTAAAATCAAAACCAACTCAAATTACTGAAGAAGAGATGGTCTTGTCCTACAAAAAATACAGAGCTGTAATGGGAACTGCAGGACGAAACATGGCACTAGCTGAACGTCCATTAGGTGAAATCTATTATCTTGGAATGGCAAGAGCAGCTGAAGGCGTTGGGTGTGGAAATGAGATTGAAGATTCTATTAAAAACGGATTTGTAAAAATTCCATCATGGCCACTTTACTATTCATTACTTGCAAATGATGTCAAGAAAGGATTTGAAATTACTTTAGAAAAAAGCAGTTTGTACTTACAAGACGCAAGACTTGCAATAGAATTGCTTCCAGAAGGATTCTCACACAAAGAATTTTTAGAATTTTTGTTCTTGACAGTAGATCATTACAACCAATATTGGTACAATCAATTGCAAAAGGCCAACAAATGGTCAGAGTTTGAATCAAAACTTCCCAAGTGATTACCTTGATGTGGTCTGAAAAATACCGACCTAAGATTATCTCTGATATGGTTGGAAATGAAGAATCTCGTGCGGCAATAATGGAGTGGTTTGCAAAGTGGAAAAAGGGAACAAAGCCACTAATGCTTGTTGGCCCTCCTGGAATAGGCAAGACAACTATGGCATTTCTTGTAGCAAAGCAATTTGGTTATGATATGATTGGACTTAACGCAAGTGATGTTAGAAGCAAGTCTAGGATTAATGAGATACTCACTCCTGTCTTAGGAAACGTTAGTGTTCTTGGCACTCCTATGATTTTTGTTGATGAAGTAGACGGAATTCATGGAAGAGGAGATTATGGTGGAGTTGCA
>JANQNM010000026.1 GCA_028279625.1 Candidatus Nitrosopumilus sp.
ATCAGGTGGAATGTCTTCAGAACAAAAAGCAATCTTCAAAGAACTCTTAGAAATTCTAACAAACAAAAATGTCATTACAACTGAAGAACAAATTAAACTGATGAGTTATCTTTACTAAAATTATTTTTTAAAAAACATATCAAGATAGAAACTATGCCTTTAGAATGAATTAGATCTTTAGCATATTTAATCTATGTTTACCCTGAAATTGTAAGGGTTGACTGTCTATGTTGCTATTTTTTTGAATTAGTTTTTTTATCTAGTGAATTCCTTAATTGAAAATAACATGAAGTGTTAATATTGAGTCAATAAAAACACAATTCATGGATCTTAATAGAATTCTAGTCCCTCTTGACGGCTCAAAAAAATCATTTGAAGCATTAGATCGTGCATTAACATTAGCAGGTTTTACCCATGGTATAGTAACATGCATACATGTAATTCCTCACGTCATTGAAGGTGGTCCTAGAACCAAATCCTTTGATAAACAACTTCTAGAAGATGGGAAAATTCTTTTGAAAAAAGCAGAAAAACGTGCAGGAAACAAGAATGTAAAGTTCACAACTAAACTTTTGAGAGGTTCACCTGGACATGTTACACTACATACTGCAAGAGCAGGAAAGTTTGATCATATTGTGATGAGTACGACTGGCACTGGTTCTGCATCAAAAGATATGATAGGAAGTGTATCTAATCACGTTCTTCAAAAATCCAAAATTCCAGTATATTTGATAAAATAAGTGATTTTCATGTCTGATTTGTTGTCTATTTGTCAAAAACCAATTACATTGGAAAGTAGTGTCTCTTTAGATCGAATAATTTCCAATTTACTCAAAAATAACATTAGCCGTTTGATTCTTACAGAGAGCGACACTCCTGTAGGAATAATTACCGAAAAAGACATTGGCCTATTTTTGCTAAATGATGATTCTGAGAAAAATCTAGAGCAAATTCCTGCTTCCCAAATAATGAAAATGCTGACATCGGTTCATGAATCAATGAGTGTAGAAAAATGTGTTGAGATTATGCTTGAAAAAAACATCGGTTCTTTAGGAATTACATCAAACGGAGATGGATTGGTAGGGATTGTAACAAAAACTGACATTGCAAAATACTATTCACAAAACTATTCTGGAAAACATAATGTTGGAGATGTCATGACTATTTCATACATTTCTGCAAATTCTGATGACACACTGCAAATTGTTGTGTCTAAAATGATTGAAGAAAAAATTTCTAGAATCTTTTTAAAAAATAAAGATAACGAACCTGAAGGAATTATTACATTTCGTGATTTGTTTCATGTTGCATTGGAACAAGGAAATGTTGATTCAGTACTTGACAGTACTGATGATGCAATTTCTGTTGTTTTTAAAAGAAAAGGATTCTTGTCTGAATCTGGATTTGGTAAAACTATTTTTGCAAAAGACATAATGACAAAAACTTTTGAGTCTATTGATTTTGAAGAAGACCTCTCAGTTGCATGTGATACTATGGCTCAAAATAGAATTAATGGTGTGGGTGTTAGAATTAATGATAAACTAGGTGGAGTTTTGAGCAAGACTGATGTACTCAAGGCCATTTACATTGATAATCATTCCAAATAATCTCTAACCTGAATTCATTTCTCCACTTTCGATATCTATCATATCGACATCAGAAGTAATCATAATTTTTCCTCTTGATGCATTTTCACGAATTATCTTGATTGCATCTTCTTTTTTTGATTCATCAACAAACAACTCTATTACATACTTCTCTGTAAATTGTGGAGTAAATATCATGGAACCTTTTCCTGCATGTATTTCAGGTGGTGGTTTTTTCCCTCTGCCTCTTTTTTTAATTACCGTTAATCCTCCAACATCAATTTTTTTTAATGCTTCACTAATTGCCATGACATCATTATTTGGAAGATATACATCAATTCTGAACATTACATAATATAGAACAAAATATGATATAACTATCACTTTTAATTTTCACATTCTGAAATATCTAATTTTAAATTCCTAGTTTACACTAATCTGAAATTTAGAAAAAGGGAAACAATTCGTCGTCTAGATGACGATTGTTAATGTACTGACGAAATTATCGTCTTCTTGCTGCTTTTCTCTTTGGAGCTGCCTTTCTTTTTGCGGCTTTTCTCTTTGGAGCGGCTTTTTTAGCTGCAGTTTTTCTCTTTGGAGCTGCCTTTCTTTTTGCGGCTTTTCTCTTTGGAGCTGCTTTTTTAGCTGCAGTTTTTCTTTTAGCTGCCTTTCTCTTTGGAGCTGCTTTTCTCTTTGGAGCTGCTTTTCTCTTTGGAGCGGCTTTTCGTTTAGCTGCCATTAATTGAGTCGACATTTTCATTGTTTTTCAGTGGTTAAACTAAAGAAATTTACACAAACTGATTACAATTTGTCAAGTAATTTTTTTTCAAAAAATTTTTTTTGATCGTAAAATTTTTCAATAAACACTTTCTGCAGATGGTCTTCTACCTTGTAACCAACTTGTTTTACCACAAACTGTGCATTTGTACTGTCTTCTACGCTTGTATGTTGCCATTTTGGGAAGAAAAACTAACTCTTGTTTTGTTTTTGTCATACAATATGTGCACCATCTACGCTCAATTTCCTGATCCATTTTATTCTAATTTTCTAATTATGTGCCTCGTGTTTTAATTATTGTTAAAACATCTTCGTCTTGTAAAATATGATTCAAACCAACTCTTTGTCCTCCAAACTTTACACTTTTCCCCCATACCATTCCGTATCTGAATTCTCTTTTCATTCTACGATGTAACTTATTACAAATATCTTCAACACTGTCTCCCTCTCTTGCAATCAGTGGTTCTTTGTAATCTGTTTCTCCACCTTTTGGTCTCATGTAAATTCGAATGAACTTTAATTTTTCATAAATTTTTTCTTTTAACAATTCAATATTGATATCTGAATTTGCAGAAACTTCAATTACATCTGATTTTATTTTTGTTTTAAGATCTTTTAAAAATTCTTTGTCCACCAAATCAATTTTGTTTAAAACTGTAAGAGCTTTTGAATAACTTATGTTGCCAGCAATATGGTCTGCTAGTTGTTCTGATGTGATGTCTTCTCTTGTTACTACTCTTGCACTAACAATTCCATAAAGATGTAGGATATCTTTTAGATGTTTTTCAGTAATTTTTGTAAGTTTGACTTGTTGTGCAACTGCAATTCCTCCCATTGATGCTTTCTCAATTGTAATATTTGGTGGAAGTTGATTTAGCCTAATTCCTATATTTCCCAATTCATTTACAAGAACATCTTCGTGATATGGTTGGAATACATCTAAGACTAGCAGTACGAGATCTGCTGTTCTTGCTACTGATAAGATCCTTTTTCCAAGTCCTTTTCCAGTAGATGCTCCTTTGATAATTCCAGGCAAATCCAAAACTTGGATCTTTGCTCCTCTGTATTCCATCATTCCTGGAACAACTGTTAATGTTGTAAATTGAAAAGCTCCTACTGTTGATTTTGCACCAGTAAGTTTGTTTAGCAAAGTAGATTTTCCGACACTAGGTAACCCGATAAATACAACAGTTGCATCTCCAGTGCGTCTGACATCGAAACCATCTTGTTTCATGCCTGATTTTTTTGCAGTATTCTCTTCTTGCTCTCTTTTTAGTTTGGCAATTTTTGCTTTTAGTAAACCAAGATGATGTTCTGTTGCTTTGTTAATCTGAGTTTTTGCCATCTCATCTTGAATGGCTTTGATTTTTTCAGGAATTCCCATTTTATTCTACTCCTGATGTTTTTCTTTCAAATAAAATCGTATTATTTTTTTTAATTTTTTTGATTCTGCTAATTGGAATTGTTTGTAAATTATCTGATTCAATTAAAAATTCTGGCAGTGAAGTCTCTACTATTCTCTCAAAATTTCTATAGAATATTTTGTATTCTTTTGTTTCATCGGCAAACATTGCTTTGCTAAAAATCTCCGAAATTTTTCCTTTCTTGGTCATATTTTTAATTACTTTATTTCATTTATCAATAATATGTCTTCATTTCTTCTCTTCTTGTGGTAAAACATCCTTGATTTTCTCATCATTTTTTAACAGTATGAATCATGCATTTTTATGAACAAAATCTTACTTTCAATAATACTTGTTGTGCCTATTGTTATTTTCTTTTCTTTAGCTGTATTTGTTTTACCTGAACAATACATGTCAAATGAGAAACTAATCTCTCAACCATATTTTGAAGCTGAACTCTCTTCCTCCGAAATTTCCTTGGGAGATTCTTTTAGAATCAACATTGCTTCTGAAAATCGAGGTGATTATGGTGATATTCATATTGTCTCTGCTGCATTCCCTAATCTTGAAACTATGAATGGAGTTGTCCAAATAGCTACATATGATTTCACACAATCCGCCGTTTACATTCTTCCTGGAGAAGAAATTGGTTCTGTATACAGTGGTGGATTGGAATATGTGGAAGCTAAATATCCTTCAATTGAAGCTATGAATAGACCCGTTCATCCTGACTCTGAAAATCATTTAGAATTGATAATTACTCCTCAAAAACTTGGTTCTTTCCCAATCTATGTAAAATCTGTAAACATTCCACACGTAAATGATCTTTCTCATTTTCCTTCTACAGGAAAGTTAGATCATCAAAATGAACATGTCTTAGTGTATACAGTAAATGTAAATCCCTAATATTTTATGAGGAATTAAATCAACTATGACTATATCTGAACCAAAAATCAAATTTGTAGAAATCCATTCTGAAAAATTTTTTCTTATTGGAAGTATTTTGACAAGTTTTGGAATTTTACTTGTGACTGTGGGTGGAAGTTGGGATATAACAAATCATTTGTTAAACAAACCTGAGACCTTTTTTGCTCCTCCTCATGCATTAATGTATACTGGCGTTGCAATAGCTTTGATTGGTGTAATATTCTCTTTTTCAGGATGGAGAAATTTACAAAATCTAAAGTCATCTTATTTTCTTTCTTTGAAAGCAAAACTTGTCGGAATTGGATTGCTTACAGGTGCAGGTCCATTTGATTTTGTATGGCATTCTAATTTTGGTTTAGATGGATTACTTAGTCCTCCTCATATGACTTTGATAATTGGCATGCTTTTGTGTAGTATAGGCGGAATGATTGGAATTTCCAGATATTTGAAAATAAATAATTATTTGAATTCTAAAAATTCTTTTTTACTAATTTTAGGGGTTATTCCATTTTGGCTTGCAGGTTCAGGAATAATTTCATCATTATCATTACCATTTTCTAATACGGATTATTTTGAATTGAATCCAGATCCTACTTTTGCATTTTTTGTAGCAACACTTGCATTCCCTTT
>JANQNM010000037.1 GCA_028279625.1 Candidatus Nitrosopumilus sp.
AAATCATACAAACAAATGTTCCATCAGGTGTTTTTGGTCATTTTCTTGGATGGCCTTCTCTTGATTGGTTAGGAACTTCTATCTTTAGTCAAGGTGGAGGTTTCTTTCCAGTAAAAAATAAAGATGATACATCAACAGTACTTTTTGTACCAATTAATCAAACAGGAACTTATGCACTTTTAACACATTCAACATTGTTTGGCGGAAACTCAACCACCGAACCAATTTCTCTTGTAGCAAAATTTTCAAACATTTCCTCTGAAATAGTCCCACAGGATGAACAAATTGAGATTGATCTAAAATCTCCAGTTGAAGAAATCCAAGAGAAAGATTTCAAAAAAGATGAGATTAAAACAGAAACTATTGAAAAAGAAAATTTTGTAACTAAATCTACAACCGATTCTGATTCATCATTTAATCTTGGAATTGGTATTGGAATTGTCATTGGAATTGCGATCGGTATTGTTTCAATCTTCGTCATTAGACAAAAATCATCAAAATAATTGAACAAGGTTTATAAGCAATTTGGCGAGTACGTCAGCTTGAATGTCAGAGCTGGGGACTAAGAAGTCTGGCGGATTATCCCGAAGAGACTTTCTAAAGCTAATGGGTGCCGCAGGCACAGGATTAGCATTTGCTCCATTTGTCCCATTTGGTAATTTCATGCCCAACCCTAATCAGGCATCCTTAGAAAAAGTCCCCGTAATTTTACCTGATGGCACACAAGCCAATATCAACACATATCCAATTAATCATGCAGAAGTTATTACATATCCTGCAACCGGTGATGCTGCACTTGATGCAGAAGCTTTTCGTAAATGGCAATTCATTAGACTTCCAGAAGAACTAGGTGGAGGAAAAAATGATGTTTCAGCTATACGAGCATATAGTATGATTTGTCTTCACCTTTGGTGTTTGTGGAAATATTGGCCCGATGAGGGAAGAAAAAGAGGAGAATGTCCTTGTCATGGTAGTATGTATGATCCTGTTACTGGAACAGCTTTTGTTGGTCCTGCATCAGTACAAGCTGCACCATCAGACACTTTACCGGAATTATCTTTAGAGATTGATTCAGATGGCTTTGTATTTATTTTGCCACCAAAGTTTAATGCAAATGACAATGGAGTAATTGGATATGGCCGTTTCGCTTGAAAGAAGAACTGGAGCAGTTGGTTTCTTTTACTGGCTTTGGGATGGAATAGATAGAACAATTTTTACTGCAATCAAGTTTTCATTTCCTGCAAGGTTTGTGAGTCCATTTGGATTCTTAGGAATGTTAACATTCATCGTGTTTGTAATTTTAGGAATTTCTGGAGCATTACTCATGTTCTATTACCAACCGATATTGGATAGAGCGTGGGATAGTGTAAAGTTCATCAACGATGAAGTTCCATTTGGTTTCCATATTAGGAATATTCACTACCATGGTTCTAACGCAATGGTACTTTTAGCTGTACTCCATATGTATTATCAGTACTTTAGTGGAAGATACAAAATTAGAAATGAAGTTTTGTGGATGACTGGTGTCATTCTTGGTGTTGTTACAATTCTTGAAGCCTTTACAGGATATGATGTTATATTTAGTGAAAGAGCAGAACTTGCAATCAGTATCGCTGCGTCGTTGACGACTTCTATACCGGTGGTAGGCCCGACTATACGTGACGCAGCGCTTGGTAGTGGATTCTCGGACTTTGTACTTAGATTCTATGCACAACATGTGTTCTTGTTGCCAATAGTAATGTTGGGATTAATGGCAGTACACTTCCCAAGATTCCTTGTATTTGATGTACCAATGGTGATGGCAATTGCAGGTGCAATTCTCATTACGGGTGGTGTCTTTCCGATTGATTTAGGATTCAAGTTTGAACCTACAGTACCGCCAGGTGTCACAGTACCTGAATGGTATCTTACAGGAATCTATGCTTTCATGAGAACTCAGTATGATAAATTTGTGACAGGTCTATTGTGGCCGTTGATATTCATCATATCGTTTGTATTGATTCCATTTATTGATAGATACAAGAAATTCTCATGGAGAGATAGACCAATTATTACTGCATTTGGAATTACTAGTCTTGCACAAATAATGGTGACAACTTATTGGGGATTCTATATCTCTCCAGACATTTCAATTCCATTAGTAGAGCGTTTGGTAATTGATCCAATATTCTTCTACAGTGTCATGATATTGCTAGTTCCAATGAGCTTTGGATTTACATACATGATGATCAAACTTGCAAATGAAGCAGAAAGAAAGTCTAAACTTGCAAAAAATTCGGGTCCAAAGAAAGTTGCAACATTAAACTTGTCTGAAAAATGGATTAATTGGTTACTTGTTGCACTATTAGCTTTCCAAGTATTCCTTAACATTGCAGCATATAATGCAGCAATTACTGGAATGAACAATATTTCATTGTTCTTTGTTGGACTAATTCTGTTTGTATTTGCTGGATTCTTCCATATCTACAGATACGGAATGAGTGAACAAAAGAATGCACCTCCACCTCCTCCAACTCCAGTTCAAGACGAAAAACCAAAACTAGCTGAACCTGATGTATCTACTGACCGAAATTCACTTCCTGAAGGTGACACAAAACCAAAAACAGATGAAAAACCAAAAGAATTAGCTCCTGAAGTTCCTGCTCCAAAAACTCAAGCAGACTTGGGAGTTGGAGCAAATGTTAATCCAAATATAGGCGCCGATGACTTTGAGGGATTGAAGAAATGAGTGCTCCCACATCTAGTCATGCATATGGCGTTGGGTTGATTGCTTTGATTGTGGGATTGTCAGCTTCAATTGTATTTTACACTGGTTTCTATCTTCCTGAATCTATGGCAAAGCCATCTGTTTCTGATCATATTTTACATCCAGAAGAAGAATTTTTCATAATCGAAATTGTTCCTGGCGCTGTAATTGAAGGAAATGAAAACTATGTTCCAAATGATGCAACAGTACTCTTGACGTTTACAAATAATGTACGGTGGATAAATAATGATGACACTGCACATACTGTAACTCCTGATCATAGACATGCAGATGGATACAGTGGAGACTTTGGTTCTCCTGGAGTTATGAAACCTGGAGATACGTATGACTTTCTATTTACAGAACCACAAGAAGTACACTATCACTGTCAACCACATCCATGGATGACTGGTACCATAATAGTTGAAAAGAGTAGATTCTAGGAAAAATATTTAGCAAAAATTATCTTACTTTCAATTTCTTTGTGTTGTTCAATGATTGATGCTCTAAATTTTACTTCATGTTCTTGTGTTGGTTCAAATTTTATCAATGCGGTAAATTCTGCTTTGTTTTCAGGCATTACGTCTTTGTTAATGAATAGTCTTGAAACATTGTGAGAAATATTTTTTCCATTATATGACTTGTAAACGATATGCTCGTTTGAATCTAAAATTGTTGTATTGATTACCACTCCATCATATCTGCCCGGATATGAAACCAAAATAGTCCCTTTAATCTCAGAATTTGGATGAATTTCTGTAGAGTCTAGTTTGAAGTCGATATCGCTCATGAACATTTCCATCCAAATCAGAATAAATAATTTTGTTAAAGCGGGCCCAAAGGGCTTCGATCCCTTGACCATTGGATTAGAAGTCCAACACTCTATCCATGCTGAGCTATGGGCCCAAAAACCTAGCAATTAATTACCATTTTAAGGGTTTACAGCCA
>JANQNM010000041.1 GCA_028279625.1 Candidatus Nitrosopumilus sp.
AAAAAATGAGTGAAATTATTTTAAAAATAGATGAAATCCCACAACAACATGTTGGTAGAGGAAGAGCCATAGTTGATCCAAAAATTATTGAGGATCAAAAATGGAGTACAGGACAAATTTTAGAATTAACCTACAACAAAAAATCTCACGTTAAACTTTGGCCAGGAGCTCCAGAAGAATATGGTGCTGGAATAATCAAAATTGATGGAATTACCAGACAAAATATTGGAGCTGGAATTGGTGATAAAGTTTCACTAAAATCAGTCGAAGCTGTAAACGCTGAACAAATTGTTTTATCTCCAACTGAAAAGATCGCAGCTGAAGGATTACAAGAATATATGATTTACAATTATCTTAATCATGTATTTACAACAGGAGATACAGTTTCTCTAAATACCCAGATGGGAGGAAGAGTTCAGTTTATTGTAACTAGTACAAAACCTGCAAAACCAGTAATTGTAACTGAGAATACTGTTTTCAAACTTGGTGCAATGACTAAAGCAGTTGATGCGTCTGTTCCAAGAATCACATATGATGAGCTTGGCGGCCTAAAAAATGAGGTTCAAAAAATTCGTGAGATGGTAGAACTTCCAATGAGACACCCAGAGTTGTTTGACAAAATTGGTGTAGAGGCACCAAAAGGAGTCTTGTTATATGGCCCTCCAGGCACAGGAAAGACTCTGCTTGCGAAGGCCGTAGCAGGTGAGACTAATGCTCACTTTATCTCTCTGAGCGGTCCTGAGATTATGGGCAAACACTATGGAGAAAGTGAAGAGAGGATTAGAGAGATCTTTACTCAAGCAGAAGAAAACTCTCCGAGCATCATCTTCATTGATGAGATAGACTCTATTGCTCCAAAAAGAGACGAGGTCTCCGGCGAAGTTGAGAAAAGAATTGTTTCTCAATTATTGACTTTGATGGATGGAATGAAATCCAGAGGAAAAGTTGTAGTGATTGCAGCAACAAATAGACCTGACTCAATTGATCCTGCATTAAGAAGACCAGGAAGATTTGATAGAGAAATTGAAATTGGAATTCCTGATGATGAAGGTAGATTTGAGATTCTCTCAATTCATACTAGAGGAATGCCAATTGATGAGAAAGTAGATCTTAAACAAATCTCAAAAACAACACATGGATTTGTTGGAGCAGATTTGGAAGTATTATCCAAAGAAGCTGCAATGAGATCTCTTAGAAGAATTCTTCCAGAAATTGATCTTGATGAGGACAAAATTTCAGCTGAAATCTTACAAAAGATTCAGATCACAAGTGATGATTTCAGAGATGCACTAAAAGAAGTAAGACCTAGTGCTTTACGAGAAGTCCAAGTCCAGATTCCAAATATTAGTTGGGATGATGTTGGAGGTCTTGATGAACTAAAAGAAGAATTACGTGAAGCTGTAGAGTGGCCAATAAAACACAAAGAAGCATTTGACTATGTGGATGTTGATTCTCCAAAAGGAATTTTACTTCATGGTCCACCCGGAACTGGTAAAACTCTGATTGCAAAAGCACTTGCAAAAATGACAGAGTCTAACTTTATCAGCATCAAAGGTCCAGAACTACTTTCAAAGTGGGTAGGAGAGTCTGAAAAAGGAGTCAGAGAAATTTTCAGAAAAGCAAGACAAGCAGCACCATGTATCATCTTCTTAGATGAAGTAGATGCACTTGTTCCACGAAGAGGAAGTGGCGGTTCTGAATCTCATGTTACTGAAAATGTAGTATCACAGATTCTAACTGAAATTGATGGACTAGAAGAACTACACAACGTCTTGATAATTGGTGCTACCAATAGATTAGACATTGTAGATGAAGCTCTACTAAGACCAGGAAGATTTGATAGAATCATTAAAGTTCCAAATCCCGATGCCAAAGGAAGACAACACATCTTTGAGATTCACACAAAAAAGAAACCACTTGCAAGTGATGTTAGTATTGCAAAACTTGTAGAATCGACAAGTGGATTTAGTGGTGCTGAAATCGCAGCAGTTGCAAA
The DNA here is from genome assembly GCA_028279625.1 of Candidatus Nitrosopumilus sp. GTDB lineage: Archaea > Thermoproteota > Nitrososphaeria > Nitrososphaerales > Nitrosopumilaceae > Nitrosopumilus. Next base: position 1,997 of record JANQNM010000041.1, read on the forward strand.
TAGAGCAGCTATTGCAGCATTGAAAAAATACGTTGCAGGAAAGTCTCAAAATGTCAAAGATATCAAAATAACTCAACAAGATCTGGTAGATGCAATAGACAAAGTTAAGCCAAGAAAAAGAGAGGAGCCTCTCACTCAGACTATAAAATAGTCTAAATACTAAGGGAGATCAGACAAAACAATGAAACTCTATCTTGACTTTTGCCCTTGCCAAGAATGTAATACCATGATGGCAGAGTTGAGTAGTCCAGAGATGTTATTTGCTGATGAAAAGACTAGAGCAGACTTGTCTGCAAAATTTCTCAGGCATTTAACATACAACCACAATGAAGTTGTTCAAGCTGTTATGGATGAACTCCCAAAACAAAAAAGAGAACAGGAACCTGATTTCTACAAATAACTTTCTTTTTCATTCTTAGAAATCAGTAATCATATTCTTATACAAAATCATTCTAATATTTCTGTGAAAACATAAAATGAAAATTTCTATAATTTTTTGTCTAGTTGCTTTACTTTTCCTAGCAAATTCTTTGCAATTTACTTTTGCAATTGAAACTGAACAAGAACCAGAGCCTCCACAAATACCTGAACCAGCACCAGAACCTGAACCAATAAGAAAATCAGAACCTGAACCTGTTCCTGACCCATTTCCTGGAGAGACAGAGTCTGAAAAAATTCAAAGATTAACTGCCGAAAATGAAAAACTAAAACAACAAAATTCAAATCTACAAAGTCAGATCTCAAATCTAAAAAATGACAAACTTAGATTACAAGCTGAAATTTCAGAACTAAATGAAACGATAGAAGGTCTTAAAGAAATTACCATGGAACAAGTTCGTGTAATAATGGATTTAGCAAATAAGCTAAAAGAAGTATTATTTGAAAAAATATTTTCTCCTACAATTGCCTTCTAGGATTTTTTATGAATAGTTTACTCAAGTAGCTTGAGTGTTTTCTTGATCAATACTGCTCTGTTTCTGATTGTAACATCACTTACACCTGATTCAACTGAGAATTTCTTCTGACTAATTCTCTCACCATTCAAAATACATGAGATGTATAATGAAGCAGCAGCTTGAGCCACAGGATGTTTTCCAGCAGTAATCTGCTCTTTTTCACATTTCTCTAGTATCTCAAATGCATCTCGTTTTGTCTTTTCTTTCAAATTCATGTTGTTTGAAATTTTAGTGATAAACGAGGCAGTATCGTACTGATTAAGATTCAATCCAAGCTTTTTGATTATGGTTCTCAAATCTCGGGAAAGTATTCTTCTCTCAACATTTCCAGCATCAGCAATATCGTCTAGGGTTCTTGGAGTGTTGTTTTCTCTACATGCAGCATACAATGAAGCAGAAACCAATGAAGCCATTGTTCTTCCTCTAGTAAGTTTTGCACCTACTGCTTTTCTGTAAATGTAAGCAGCATTTTCAACAACATTATCAGGAATTCCTAGTTTTGTTTTCATTCCATGAAGCAAAGTAAACGCCTTGCTAAGCGTAGCAGTCTTTCTTGATTTGCTTCGTTGATCCCATGTTCGTAATCTATTGAATTCGTATTTTGTTTTGTTGGATAATGTATTTCCTGAAGAGTCTTTATTTGTGCCAATAACAGTTGAGAGCCCTTTATCATGCATAGTTAATGATGTTGCAGGACCTGTTCTTGCCAACTTCATAAAGTCTTCCTGAGTGTAACCATTGCTTTCGTATGATCTATCAACTATGTTCTGCTCTAGAACAAGACCGCATCTCCCACAAACAATTTCTCCTCTTTCAGAATCTGTTATTGTTGGGTAGGTTTTGTCTTTGTGCAGTTCACATTTGACATCATAATCTTTTGAATAACTTTCTACCACTATTAACTAATAATGGTTTTCAAAAAATAAAAACAAATTGTTTCAGGTAATTTTATTATCAAAACAATTCATTGCAAACAAAAAATTCCTAAACTTTTCTCCAAAATTTAGTTCTTGTATACAATACAGCATACATTGTATTAAATGTTAAAAATGAAAAAAGAAATTTTTTGAAAAAACTATTTCTTAAATGATTCTAAAGAATGTCCACGATTTGTAATCATTTGTATTACTGCTTCTTTTGAGTAATCAATTCCATGTTCTTCTTCCATGTGAGCTCTGAATTTTTCTATTACTTCGTTTGCTTCTCCAGTAATTACACAATCATCATCAAATCCATAATCTCTGACTTTGATTTCTAGGGTCATCTAGCTTGGACAAAAAATCAAACCTATAAAAACCATAGACCTATCTTTCAGACAAAAAGAGATCAGGCTTATTTTGAACCTAAAATCTCCCAAATAGCACTAATAGTATCAATTATTCTCAAAAATTAGATGAAAGGTCTAGAGTTTATTTTTCTAGGAGCAGGTTCTGTACTTGGAGCATTTCTAAGATACAAAATTACTGAATCACCATTAATTTTCAATACATTACCACTCAATGTTTTAATTGTAAACGTAATTGGAGCCTTTATTCTAGGAGTCTTTATCGTTTTATCTGCTCAATGGAATCTTGATGGACGATATTCTCTTTTTGCAGCAATAGGATTTTGTGGTTCTTTGACTACAATGTCATCATTTGCACTTGATTCTAGTAATCTTCTTGAAACTAAACACTATGGTTCACTAGTCATCAATATTCTTGCTAATGTTGGACTGTCAATTGGGGCACTAATTGGAGGAAAATCATTAATGAGTGCAATTGTTTCTAATTAATTAGAAATGGTCTATTCTTATCAAGTTGTAAAGTTTCAAACTATCTCATTTGTACAAGGAACTCATTGGTCTCAATCTGTAGGGGATAAAGGAATTTTGTATAAATCACTAAAAGACCCTTTCTCAAAACTCATAGTCCAAACCTCAAATGGTTCAAAAAAACTGTATCGTGTTCCAAAAGATAGAACAGTTGTAGTATCTAATGATACAGTACATTTTCTTGGAGAGTTAGCTTAACTATTTGAAAAATTGATCTATCTGATCTCTATATCTTAATGCAACTTTTCCAAAATCTGCAAAATCTTCTGCAGTTGGATATTTCATCCTCATTGCATATTGATTAACAAATACAGACAAGGCACTTCCCATAATCAGATTATAAACACCATCTGCAACATTATTTGAATAAGGAAATGCAACTTTGATAAAAGGAAGATATGTTTCTGTTTGAGAAATCATTAATTTGATGTGTTTTTCAACATACTCTTCAATATCAGCTGGAATTGCCATAATCTAATTTGAATTGATTTCTTATAAGTAAGACTTTGATTACTAGGCATGATACAGACAATTTCATTTTCAAAACTGAAAATCATTTGTAAGATTTTATAAAAAAAGCAGTCATAAAATAATATGGCAACAACAAAACCTGTCAAAAAAAGTTCTACGCCATCACTTACATCAAATTGGTTTGATATTGATAGATCAATTGACAATCTACGAAAAGAGATGGAAAAAGCATTCTCATCATTTCCATCAATGTCTATGCCAAAAATGCATACTTCATGTGATGTAATTGATGAAGGAAAACAATTCAGAGTAAAAATGGACGTTCCAGGAATAAAGAAAAATGAGATAAAACTAGATGTTACTGAAAATTCTATCCAGATTTCTGGAGAACATAAAGAAGAAACAGAAGACAAAAAGAAAAATTATCTCAAAAAAGAACGTAGTCAAGTATCCTACTATAGAACACTTCCTCTCTCTGAAACTGTTCTAACTGCCAAAGTAAAAGCAAAACTTTCAGATGGAGTATTAGAAATTACTCTACCTAAAGCAAAACCTACAAAGGTTCAGAAAAAGAAGTCTGTCTCTGTACAGTAATTCTATTTTTTTTATCTAGCAATCTGAGCCAGATATTTTTCCTTTCCTTTCCTACTTCTAGGTAGGCATCTTAACTGTCTATTACAACATGGACAGTTAGTTCCTTCATAATCTAGAAAAATCTCACAATAGTTACATCTTTTTTGTCCTGCTGCATACCTACCGATCTGTGTTGGCTTGACAGCCTTGTAATCTTTGCACTTACCAATACAATATGTCATAAAAAAACTGTAAAAATTATCTAAAGATAAAATCTTTGATTGCAGTGCACTCATTTGTTATACAATTTCTTAAATGAAATTTATACAACTAGTCCTACACATCATCGATGCTAGAACTAGACAGAAAAGTATTGGGAAATATTACTACTAAAGAGATAATCGGAGCTGAGCCTTCTGAAAATGAAATCAAAGAAACTCTAGAAAAAGAAACTGCAACTTTACTTGAAGATCTTAAATCTCAACCAAAAGAAAATTTAGAAAAAATCTTAGATGAACAAAAGGCAGCTCAAGCTCATGTTGATAGCAGACCTGGTGCTATGGCTTTGTCTCAACCAAAAATCCAACTATACATAAAATATAATCAAAAATACATTCAAGCAATCAAAGAAAAACTAGAATCTTAGGCTTTCTTTTTCTTTTTACGCTTTTTACTAGAGTCAGTTTTTCTCTTGATTAGTAGAGAAAAGAGTGTACCTGCTGGAATGCCTATAATTGTTCCAAGGCTAACATATGGTGCAATAAAGAAATCTCCAACCCAAATTCCTCCATCAGTAGTCAATTCCATAAATGTTCGAGGTCTTAGAACTACTGATATGGTTTGAGAATCTGTTTTTTCTTCTCCTACATCATCAGTATACCCTACAACAATCTCAAATGGTAACTTGTATTCTGTATTTACTTCTTCATTTGGTGTTATGATTCGAGATGTAATTCCAACAGGAGTATTCTTTTCAATTTTTGAAAATGTATGTAGTGTCTCTCCTCGAAATTCAATGTCTTTTGGTGGAATTATCTTTATGTTAACATCTGTAATATCAATATCTGAAGATATCACTTCAATATCAATTGGAAATTCTGCATTTGCAAAAATTGACTCTGGCATTTTTGTTTGGATTGTAATACTTGGATCATCTTTTATTGTAATTGGAATTGCAATATCATGGAAGAATGGCTCTTGTGGTGTTTCATTATTTGCAACAAGCACATGAGAATATTTGACATTTAGAAAATGAATTCCGGGATTTGCATCATCTGTAATATGTAATTTAACATTCTCACCATATGAGCCACCATCTGCTAATTTGTTAATTAGCAAACTCTCTGATGGCTCTAAAACTAATCCGGGAATATCAGATACTGAAAACACAAAGGCTACATCTTGTTTTTCTTCCCATCCATTATTTTTTACAAGAAAAGAAATGACTCCTTCTCTTCCAACTACTATTTCATCAGGATAGGTAATTTCTATATCCATTCCTCCATCCAAATTATGAGTAAGTGTTTCAGCATGACTAGTAGGTAACAGTACAAACAATCCGATCAAAAAAGGAATTGCCAAAAGAATTCTTTCCATTTTCACCTAGAATTACCTAATAATGCCTATTCTGTGTTATTGTTAGGCTCATACTAGCCTCAAAATCTTGACAAAAAAGTTGTTGATTCATAAATACCATCTTGCCAAGGATTCCAGAAATAATCATGGTAAGTAAAACACAAGATACCTGTCCTAGATGTATACAGGGAAAATTAGTTACTGATAATGAATCAGGAGAAATGTTCTGCTCCAAATGTGGATTTGTAATTACTGAAAAATTACAAGAATCAGGACCAGAATGGCGTTCCTTTACACAAGATGAACACGGAGATCGCGCAAGAGCAGGAGCTCCAACATCATTAACAATGCATGACATGGGTCTTGCAACAATCATCAACCCAGTAAACAAAGATGCATCTGGTAGACCATTAACTGCTTCAATGAAAAGTACCATTGAAAGACTAAGAACTTGGGATAGTAGAAGTCAGGTTCATGAGCCAGTTGATAGAAACTTTAGACAAGCATTTAGTGAATTAAACAGACTAAAAGACAAACTTGCAATTTCAGATGCAGTTATAGAGAAAGCAGCTTACATTTACAGAAAGGCACTTGACAAAGGTCTTGTAAGAGGTCGTTCTATTTCAGCACTAATGGCATCAGCTCTTTATGCTGCATGTCGTGATACTGAAACCCCACGAAATCTCAAAGACGTAGAGCAAGCAGCCAACATCAAAAGAAAAGATATTGCAAGATGTTACAGATTACTAGTCAAAGAACTAGACTTGAAGATGCCAGTAACTGATTCAATTCAATGTGTTGCAAGAATTGCAAGCAGAATTGGAATTGCAGAGAAAACAAAAAGATATGCAGTCAAAGTTCTAAAATCCGCTCAAGAAAATGAGGTTTCAGCTGGAAAAGATCCAATGGGATTAGCAGCTGCTGCTTTGTATCTATCTTGTGTCAAGAATGGTGAGGATAAGACTCAGCGTGATATTGCAGAAGCTGCAAATGTTACTGAAGTAACTATCAGAAATAGGTACAAAGGTCTCAAAGACTCTCTAGATCTTTAAAAAATAACCAATCTTACGCACAAGCGTAAGTGGAAAATTTCTCATTTAATTCAAAACTAGATTCTTCTAGCATCCAACCTAATCCTTGGAAATCTTCCCAAGAAAAGTTTTCTTTTGACTGAACTTCTGACATGAATTAGTTAATGAGAATTTTGCATATAAGGCGCACGTAGAATTGATAAGTTGTTCATCTATTCAGATTCTTTTTTTGTAACAAAACCACCATCAACAGTATCGGTAATAGTATTTTCAGTATCTCCTGAATCATCTTTTGGTTCATCTGGTGGTGTAACAAAACCCCCTTCAACTGATTCAGGTGGAGGTATTTTCTTTGATTTTCCTAATCCAATTGTTGTAATAATTACTGATGATAAAATGATAAAGAATATGATTTGCGGATATGCTTCTGCATTTGGTAAGCCCATTGTTATAGGATATGTTGCAAGCACTGCAGCTGCTAATCCTCTAGGTATCATAGAATTTGTTACAGCCCTATCTAACATTGAGAATCTTTTTGTTAATGTAATCTTTCCAACAAACATTCTTCCAAAGTAAACTGCAATAGTTATCAAAACACCAAAAATGATATACTCTATCTGTCCAAAACTTGCCATCAATCCAACAAATACAAAGAAAAATGATCTAACCAAGAATGTTAACTGATTATGTGTAGGATCATCCATCTCAATTCTTGGCAGTTTAAATCTCAGAACACGTGAAAGGTGATTCTTATTTCCTAACATTAATCCAAATACAAGTGCAGTTAAAGCACCTGATTCTCCAAATGAATTAGCCAAGAAAAATAAGACAAACAGTATTCCTAATGTAAGCATGTAAGCATGTTGAGCATTTCCAAGTTTTGTCGAAACAAACATCCAAGGAATTCCAACCCCAAATCCAAGAACAAGGCCTACAACAACTGCTCTTCCAATAGTCTCTTGTAATGTCTGAAGATCAAAATGACCTGCAAGCACTGCTTCAAACAAAATGAATGCAACAATTGTAGCCAAAATATCAGTAAGTGCTGATTCAAAACTAAGCATTGATTTGGTCTCTTCTGAAATTTTGATATTTCTGACAAGACCAAATACGATTGCAGAACTACTTCCACCAACGATTGAGGCCAGCAGAATACTATCTAACCATAACCACCCTAATGCAAAATGAGCAGCTAATGTGATAATTACAACTGATAAGATAAATCCTAAAACTGCTAATGTTACTGAAAAATGCGCAGTCTTGATAACATGTTTGATGTCTAAATTCAAACCTCCATCAAACATGATAATTATCAATGCAAGAGCTGCAAAATACGGAACAACCTGAATTACTGCATCTGGTCCAATTATGCCTAAAACTGGTCCAATTATTACACCAAGAACCATCAAAAATGCAACATCAGGAATTCCAGTTTTCTTAAAGAATGCCTCTCCGGCTACACCAAGAAAAATTACAACTCCTGCTGCAAGTAAAATTACATGTGCCGAAGCTATCGGTCCATCTTGAATAGATAAAGTTCCAATAGAATTTTGAAGCTCAGTTATTTTGTCTAAGATAAAACTTGAATCAAAATTAGATAATTGTATAGTTTCTTCACTTTGTCCTCTAAACAGATTCAGAATAGACAAAATTATGGGATTCAATGTCTGATTGTAATCACATATGGATAAAAGTTAAACTGGATTTATCAGTAAATTTTAGCCTCAAGATTTTTTCAGATACACATTAAATCAACCCAAGAATACTCTTCTTGTTTGAGTGCCACTGAAACCCTTCGTGAGGATCACAAACAGATTAGGAGATTGGATAAGGTAATCATAAAATGCTATAGTGATCTTTACGCTGGAAAAGATATTCCTTTATCTGATATTGATAAAATTACATTAATCATTGAAGAATTTTTAGATTCTATTCACTATTCAAGAGAAGAAGATTCGTACTTTCCATGTGTTGCAAGTTATGATCACCTAAAACAAGAAATTCGAGGTTTACTTATTGAGCATGAATTCTCAAGAAGAATTGCATTACAAATCAAAAAACATCTAAAAAGATGGAAAGAAGGTGAAGATGCAAGAGAACCTGTTGCTAGATATCTCAAAACATACTCTGTTTATCTCTTCGACCATATGACAAAAGAAGAGAAATTTTTTGATGAAGCTGAAGCTGAAATTTTATCAAAAGAAGAAGAATATGACATGTATGAACAATTCAAATCTGTAATGACGATTTCAAAAAAAATGGAAGATATGATTAAAGAGATTGAATATCTAGAAAACCAGCCATGGTTTGAAAACTAACGTAAGCTCTTTATGGGTTAAATAGAAATTTTCTCCATGAAACCTTTTGTTCTTTGGATGACAGGTCTTCCATGTTCTGGAAAGACTACCATCGTAAAAGATTTGCAAAAAGATATTCCAAATTTGGCAATGCTAGATGGTGATGAACTAAGAGAATGGTTCTCCCCAAAAGATTTTTCAAAAGCTGGACGTGATGAGCACAACAAAAAAGTTGCTCACTTGGCAAAGCTTTTGTTAAAACATGGTGTGCCAAGTGCAGTATCTCTAGTATCTCCATATCTAGAAAATAGAGAAAATGCACGAAAGATTATCGATGCAGGTGATCAGTTTGCAGAGTGTTACGTAAAATGTTCATTAGAAAAATGTGAAGAAAGAGATGTCAAAGGTATGTATGCTAAAGCAAGAAAAGGAGAAATCAAAGGATTTACAGGAATTGATGATCCTTATGAGGCTCCTGAAAAGGCTGACTTAGTTGTTGACACTGAACATGAACCTCTCTCAGATAGTGCAAACAAAGTAAAGGACTTTCTTAAAGGAAGAAACCTACTCTAATTTTTTAAATTCTTCAATTATTTTATTATGAACTAATCCATTTGTTACTAGAATTCCATTTTGATGATACACATCTTTGTTGTTGTATGTGATATCATTTCCTTGCATATCTGTCATCTTTCCTCCAGCTTCTGAAATTATACAATAAGATGCTGCCGAATCCCATTCTTTCATTTTGTTTGTGGTAGTAATGTATGCCTCTGCTTCTCCTGAGCTAATTTTTCCAACTTTTAATGAACTTCCAATACTTGTAAAATCTTCAATGCCCAATTTCTTGATAAATAATTTCTCTTTATCTGATAGATGATGTCTAGAACCTACAGTCCTACATTTTGATAATTCATCTATTTTGGTGACTGCAATTTTTTTCCACTCTTCATTTGAATATCTATATGCCCCACTATTTTTTTGTGCAACAAACATTGTGTTTTCAGTTGGCCAATTAATGACTCCAAGAATCGGTTTTTTGTCTTTGATTAATGCAATCATTACTGTAAATTCTCCTGTCTTATCAATAAAATCAGAAGTTCCATCTAGAGGA
>JANQNM010000103.1 GCA_028279625.1 Candidatus Nitrosopumilus sp.
AAAATCTAAACCAAGAGAAATTACTCTTTCTTCAGCTGAATTATCAAGATTCGGTATGGGGGTTATGAACAAAGCCCTAAAAGTTGTAGATACTGCCAAAAAAGGCAAAATCACCATCAAGCTAGAAAGAGAATAACTACCCCAAGTCTGTCGTTTCAATGGGGGCTTTTCCCCCATTTTTCCTAAAACATCATTTTATCACCATATTTTTGCAAAAAACCCCCCCCCCTTTTTTTGTTACTAAATGTTTGTCAGAATGCACATCCATGATGTAAAATGCAGATTTGATCAAAAATAATGCATGAAAGATTGGAGATTGCAAGTAGATGAAACAGCAATTAACGAGTCATTTGATTCTGCAAATAATGTATTTGATGGATTTAGAGAGTTTTCTTCAAGTTTATTTTCTCAAATAATGGATTTGATAACTCCAATACTTCAAAATCTTCTAAATGTCTAATTTTTCAAAAACATGCCTAGGCGTTAAACCCCCCTTGAAAATTATGCATTTTAGGCACAATACCATTTTTTCAAAAACATGTGTTTTGAGGGGGGGTTGAACACTTGTGCCTAGATATGAAAAGCAACCACCAATCCACCAAGCTCTCCCAGCTAAACATGTGTGATCTTTTATTGTTGTGCGTAAAAGCTCAACCCCTAAATTTTGGTCAAAAAAATAAAGAAAAAAAGACGATGACTTAAGATTCTAAGTCATATACTGCTAGACATAAAGCTGTGATATCACCAGTTTCTTCATTCCATTGAGGAAGAATTTCGAATGATACTGTAGCTACTGGAGTGGTATTACTACCGTCACCAATTTCATCTAGAGGGACATTTCCAACTACAATAGTTTTACCAAAGGACCAAACAGGCCAGTCTGGAGAGATATCTGCATTAGGATAAGCTCCAGAACCAATAGTTCTTGGTACATCAACATAGTGAGTTGCACCAGGTTCATCAGTACATGCAGTAGGTAAATCACCAGCACCTAATGGAGAAACATCAAGATTGTGTGCATGGAAGTTTGCACCATCATTATGACCCCAATCAGAAGATGGGACTAAAGGACCAAATCCAATGGTACCGTCAGGGCATCTAAAGTTTGGAGCATTCCATTGTTCGTAACTGTCAGATGCACATCGATGAGATGTAAGTGCAAGAACATTTTCTGGATTACCGTTTCCGTCTGCTGCTAAAATAATTCCATATCCAATTGCGCCTTCCTTACCAAATTTTGGAATTCGTTCATCGGTCTTTATTTTAGCTTTGAGAAATGTATCTCCATCTTCATCAGTGTATGTCTTGATTTTTACCTTTTCAATGTCCAAATATCCTGGGATTCCTGAAGCCATAGCAGTACCTGCAATCATTGAGATTGCAAAAACTGCTGCAAGAGAAATTCCTAGAATTCTTTTTGTGTTAGTCATTGGTACAAATCCCAAATATGGGATATATAACATAACATCCTGTCTTATGAAAATCTTACATGCATCACTCTGATCGCAAATCATTTCAAAATCTAGAATATGAATTTAGAAAAAATGATCAAAGACCTCAAGACAGAGAACAATGAGAATGTCCCAAGGCTTGATCAAAAATAATAGGAAAAATTAGTAGATAATTCTGTGTTTGTTGCCAATATTACAGGAACAAATCCATTCGATCCCAATTTTGGCCATTTTGGATGGGGTTTTGGGGCAATTTTCCGTGGTTTTTATGTTATTTTGGGCGGTAATACAATAGAGTTCAGACCTACCTCTCTCACTTGTGCAATTTTTGCACTAGGTCTGAACGCTTTTTTTGCAATATGCGTTTCAACTATATACCAAAATAATTTACCAAATTTGTGGCAGGATTTGGAGTAGTAATTGTAATTGGAGCAATTGTTGCATCTATGGGAATTGCAATGTACATGTATTCTCAATATCAAGTAAATTACATTGAAGCTACAGCAGGAGATACTGTTAGGGTAGGTCCTGTTGAATACATCATTACTTTTGAAGGAACACATGAAGGAAGTAAAGAAGTTGTTCCTGAAAACACGTTTGTTATGATAGGAATTACTGCAAAAAATGTAAGTGATGAAAAAACCATAATTTCAGGTGGGCAATTTTTCATAATTGATGAAAAAGAGCAAAAACACGAAGCAGTTTACGGAGAATTTTCATCAAAAGACTTGTTAGTTGAAGGTTTAGACCAAAACAAACCAATTGAAAGAACTACACAGTTTGATGTTCCATTTGATGAAGAAAAACAATACAAAATTCTCATCAGACCACAAAAAGAACAATCAACAGTTGATACTGCAGTTGTTTGTTTAACAAATTGTTGATCGGTAATTTTTCAAAATTTCAAAAAAGTGTCAAATTTTTCTAGGGATTGCGTAATTATGTGTGACTTTTACCATATAACACGTATTACTTTTGCAAAAAATTATGGCAATATCTAAAGCCAAAAGAGCAGCAGCAGCAAAGAAAGCAGCAAGAACTCGAAAGAGAAATGCAGCAAAGAAAGCAGCTGAAGCAGCAAAAGCAGCAGCAAGTCGTAAGAGAAAAGCCGCAGCTAAACGTGCAGCAGCATCTCGTAAGAGAAGTGCAGCAGCAAAGAAAGCAGCAGCAACTCGTAGACGAACAGCAGCAAAGAAAGCAGCTCCAAAGAGAAAGGCAGCAAAACGCAAGGCTGCTCCTAAGAGAAAAACTGCAGCAAAGAAAGCAGCTCCAAAGAGAAAGGCAGCAAAAAGAAAAGCAGCACCAAAGAGAAAAGCTGCAGCTAAACGCAAGGCCGCTCCAAAGAGAAAGGCAGCTAAACGTCGACGTTAAGCTGTCTATACTAACTTTTTTCTATTCACATTCTTAGTTTATTATATTTCTAAATTCGAGTTTAGAAACATTATATTTTGTTACTCGCTCATCTTCAATTCAGGCAAAACAAAAACTTTGTTTGGTTTTATTTTTAAAATTATTCTTTTCTCATCTTCTCTTTTGAAAGGATAATGTTCACGTCCCATGTATTGTTGTGTTAATCTATCAGCATGTTTGTATTCATAGTCAGGAATTAATTCTTCAACAGTTCCTCTAATTGTTGTCATGTCAAGTGGATTATCTTTTGAAACAACAGAAACTGCAACACGAGGATCTCTTAAGACATTTTTGTGTTTGATTCTACCTTCAGCAGTATTTACCATAATGTATCCGTCTTCATAATTTGCCCAAACAGGTGAAACTTGGGGTGAACCATCTTTCATTACAGTTGCAATAAAAACAAGATTTTTTTCAGAAAATAATTTTACAGCTTTTTCATCCATTATTTGTCATCACGCCATATACTTGGAAGTTGTTCTATTTTTGTTATGATTTCAAGTGCTTTTTGGTTGTCTCTTTCTTGCATTGCAATAGAGAAATCATATCCCAATTGGATCGCTTCAGGGGAAAGATCCTTTATTGACTCTAGGTCACGTCCTTCAATGCGTATGCGCTCTCCTATTGCGCACATTTTCCAATTATCTGACATATCCTGGTGTTCTTTTCCAAGTTCGTTTTGAACTTGATTTCTCCAGTTAGTCAGAGTCATCTTTTCGATGAGATCCTCTGTCTTCTGACTGTAAAACACACGTACCATGCAGAAAATATTCTGCAAGAGATACTTAGGTTTTACCTACTACTTTTTGCCAGAGTTTTCAAATACATTTGTCATAGCTCTGTTCATGATTTCCATGACAAGGTATTGTGAGTAGTCTTCAGATTTTTTCCCTTTTGTTTTTGAGGTTTTTGGAGTTAATCCTTTGAGGATCTTTTCGATTTTACTTGATGTGTTATCAATGATTTTGGAATATTTTGTTTCAAAATCATCAGGGGTTTGAAAGTCTAGTAGCTTTGTTGACGTACCGTAGTATTTTGTAATTGCTCCTCTGGATTCTTCTATTTTGACAATTTCTATGAGGCCTGATTCTTTGAGAATCTCTATGTGATGTCGAATTGTTGTCAGCGCTTTTTTGTATCCATATTTTTTTAGCGCATTTGCGATTTGGTCTGCAGACATTGCTTGTCGATATAGAAGCTCTACAATCTTTGCACGTACAGGGTCTTCAATTGCTCGTGCCTGTTCAATATTTGTCGTAACGATACGATTTACCTTGATTTGCTTTTCTAACAGAGTAGACATACAATGACTAGTTTTCAGTGTGATCTAAAAGATCCTTGTATCATATTTTTTTGTCTAATCGCATCAATTTTTTTTCATTTCTAAAAATATGCTAACACTACCAAAAAGATTGTAATTGATACAAAAAATATTGTAATGCATCTAATATTTTTCAAAGCATTACAATATTCATCTTACTAGTATGATGATTATCGTAACGGTTTTAGAAATTTTGTAAAACATCAAAAAGAGGCAGCTCCAGAAAATTATGTTGCCAAATAGTCCTATCAGGATCCAGAATCAAAAATTTCAAAAAAGGAATTCGAGTTGAAAGTTAACCTCTAGTCAACATTCAATGCATTACCAGTGTTACAGAGATTTGCCTGAAAGTTTCTCATATGCTGTAACATAACGTTCTGTCATTTTTTCAATAATTTCTTTAGGGATTTCAGGAGGAATCGGTTCTTGACCATTTGAACGTGCATCATCAAATTGTTTTTGATATCCATGTTCGGTCAACCAATCACGTAAAAGTTGCTTATCATATGCTTCTTGGATTTTTCCTACCTCAAAGGAATCTTTAGGCCATAAACGGTATTCATCAGGACCAATTGAATCACCTAATGTAATTTGTCCATCTAAAATTCCAAATTCTAATTTCAAATCAGCTAGGATAAAACCAACATTATCAGCAATTTGTGCCATCTTCTCATAAATCTCAATAGATGTTTTCTCAAGCCAATTGAATTGTTCTTCAGAAACCAATTTCATTTCCAATGCATTTTCTTTATTGATTGGAATATCATGCTCAGATTTTGTTGTAGGATCAAAGATAGGTTTTGGAAGTTTAGCAGCTAAAGTAGTATCAGTTCCTTCAGGGACAGAAACTTCACCTTTTTTCCATCTGCTAACAAGACTCCCATAAAAGTAGCCTCTCACAACACATTCTATAGGAAGCATCTGCATCTTTTTTACAACAATTTCAGTATCAGATTCTCTTCTAACAAAGTGATTTGGAACAGGTAACTCATTGAACCAAAATTCTGCAAATTTACACAATACTTCACCTTTCTGAGGAATGTCTTGTTTGAATTTCACATCGTAAGCTGATACTCTATTTGAGAATTTGAAAAGAAGAGTGTTTTCATCAACATCGTAAAGATCCTTTACTTTTCCACTTGTAAGAAATTTCAATTATTCAGGCTCAGTTTTGATGGAATTTAACTGCTAGTACAAGATTTAAGATCCCATCATGCCAACCATCTTAGGCATCTCACGATATGCCTTATTGACAAAGATATCATTATCAGCAGTTATCATAACAAATTCCATAGGATTTTCAGGAGGAGGAGAAACTATGACTTTTTTACCAACTTTTAGAGTTCCAAGTTCTAGCACATCACCTGCCCCAAAATTTACTCGAATGTTTGTCAGAGGTTCAGAGCCAGTATTATGAATTGTAACTCGTCCCATGGTAAACATTCCTTGTTCATCTAATAATGGATCAACAAAGATATCATATTCTTGAGTAGAAACAGATAGCTTTAGAACATCGCCACCAAAAATAATTCCCATCACCACAATTATCCCAACACCAATTCCGATTAATGCAGTATACTGATTCACAAGCTCTGAGGGTTTTTCTAATTATTAAGATTAGATATTTTGAGATTTTACAAAAATCATTCTATTACTTTAACGCCATTCCAAAAAGCAACCATTCCTTTGATTTTCATGGCTGCATCATTTGGTTCAGCATAATACCAAGCACAATCTTTGTTTGTTTTACCATTTACAGTTACAGAATAATAATTGGCCATACCTTTCCATCCACAAAAAGTTGTCAAATCAGTTTTTTTGAAATATTCTTCTTTGATAGAATCAAATGGAAAATAATGATTCCCTTCAACAACTATAGTATCGTTACTTTCAGCGATTACAACATCATTCCAAATTGCCTGCATATTTCTCACTTGAAAAAATTCTATTTAAAAAAATTTCCTAATCTCCTTTCATTTCTTTACGGCTTTTAAATTCAGGAGTAATTCCTAGTGAATCATAATTACCAGATGAGCATGTAAAGCACATTGAATCCTTAGGTATTCCTACAGCATTTGCAAGATTTTCAGCATCATTATAGCCTAAAAAGTCCGCACCAATGCTTTTTCTAACCATTTCTGTGATTTCTTCCTGAGTATTTTCATTACCATTGGAAAATGTTGCAAGTTCCTCTTGGGATGGAAAATCAATTCCTGCATAACAAGGGAATTTGATTGGAGGGTATGTGATAACCATACTAATTTTTCTTGCACCAGCCCTTCTAAGAGCTTTGATGATTGCTTTAGAACTTGTTCCTCTAACGAGACTATCATCAATTACTACAACATGTTTACCATCAATAATTTCACGAATTGGGATAATCCATCTGTTAATTTCTACTCTATCAGTCTGATGAGGTTCAATGAAGCTTCGTAATGGACCTTTCTTACTGTATCTGTCTTTTAGTAATCCTTCATCAAAGGACACACCAAGTTCTTGAGCATAACCAAGTGCTGCAGGTCTTGCAGAATCAGGTACAGGAATTACCAAATCAGCATCATTGATTGGGAATTTTTTTGCCAAGAATTTTCCAATATTTTTTCTTGCAACATAGATGTTAGAGCCCTCCATGTTGCTTGAAGGATGTGCAAAATAAGTAAATTCAAAAGAACAATGTGCACGTGCAGGATCATCAGAGAAGCGTTCAGTTTCCAATCCATTTTGACTTAGTCTAATTAGTTCTCCAGGACTGACATTTCTTTGCATTTTTGCACCGACTGCAGATAATGCAGAAGATTCTGATGCTACGATGTATGTATCATCAACTTCTTTGTGACCTAAAACCATTGGACGAAATCCTTTTGGATCACGTGCTGCATAAACAGAGTTGTCATCAGAGATAAATGTAAAACAATACGAGCCGACCATTTCGTTTTTCAAGACTGAAAGTGCTTTTCCCATTTGGCCTTGCTCTGAAATTAATGATACTAGTCGTTGTGCTGCAACTAGAGTGTCACTTGCATTTTGAGGAGTAAAAGAACAACCACCTACAAGATTTGATAATTCTTGAACATTTGCTATGGTTCCATTATGGGCAACACACAAGTCTTTTACTTTAAGTGGCTGAGCATTTTCTAAGGAGCTTCGACCCATTGTGGAATAACGTACATGGCCAATTACTGACGAAGAGGCATATTCTTCTGCTATTGATTTGAATTCTGATGAGGATGCAGAAACTAAACCTAGTCGTTTAAGAGGAGTTTTGTTAGGAATTGCAAGACCCCAAGCTTCTTGGCCTCTATGTTGAAGAGCTCTGAGAGCATCAATTGCCATAGGAATAACATTTGCACCACTAAGGCTATAGATTCCAACTACGCCACAATTTTCCTGAGGTTTATCATCCATAGAGTACCAAATCCCTTAACGAATTTACCCAAGTCTTTTGCGCTTTATCAACTCTTAGATCTATGATCGGTTTTGAATTCTTGTTAAATTTGATTTCAGAGCCACCAAAGACACCAATCTGTTTGTATGATACTTTATTGTTTTTGAGAATTTCTTCGAGTTTTTTGAGATTCTTTTTATCGACTGTTAAAAGATAACGAGAGTGGCTTTCAGAAAAGAGTAATCTATCAACATCAAGTTTTTGGCCTGGTACTTTTTCAAGAGAAACTTTACAGCCTACTTGATTAGTCATGCAAAGTTCTGAAATTGCAACTGCAAGACCACCTTTTGAACAATCATGTGCAGATTTGAGTAATTGTTTTTTTATCAAATCTAAAACGGATTTCATATTCTTTTTTGATTTAGCAAAGTCTACTGCAGGACATTTACCGCCAATGAATTTGTGAATGTATTCAAAATATTCAGAACCGCCCATCTCATCTTTTGTGTCTCCTACAAGTATCAGACAATCGCCATTAGTGATACGCTGTGGGATTAGTGGTGTTTTATCGATTAATCCTAAAACTCCAATGAGAGGTGTGGGTTTTATCGGACCTGCAGGAGTCTCATTGTACAGGCTCACTTTTCCGCCAATACATGGAATTTTGAAGTCTTTTGCAAAATCAGTCAAACCTTTTAGTGATTCTAAAAAGGTCCAAAAAATTTCAGGATCTTTTGGATTTCCAAACTGAAGGTGGTCTAACATTCCAATTGGTTTTGCACCAGTACAAACAACATTTCTACAGGCTTCTTCAAAGCAGCCTATTGCACCTTCTCTAGGATTAATGTAGCATTGTTTTGGATTACCATCAATTTTTGCTGAAAGGAATTTTCCATTATCTAATCGTAATACAGATGCATCTCTGCCGGGTTTTACTACTGTTCTAATTCCAACTTCATGATCATATTGACCATACACCCAAATTTTGCTTGCAATATTTGGAGAGCCTAAAAGTTTGAGAAGTATTTTTGAATAGTTAGAAATTGGTTTGAGTTTCTTTTCTTTTTCAATATCATTTAGATAAGCAGGTTTTTTTGATGGCAAATCAAGCAAAGTTGCATTTGCTACTACATCAGTAGGTAGATTTGCAAATGTCTTTTTGCCTTTTCTGACATGCATTTGATTATCTGATTTTACAGTACCTATTACTGAGCAACCAATTCGGAATTTTTTGCAAATGTCTTGTAGTTTTTTTAGTTTTGTTTTGCTTGTAACTATCAACATTCTTTCTTGAGACTCAGAAACCATAATTTCATCAGGATGCATATTGGATTCTCTTGTGTGGACTTTTTCTACATCCATTTCAATTCCAACTTCTAGGGCATCAGCGGTTTCTGAAATTGCACATGACAATCCACCTCCACCAAGATCCTTCATTGCATGAATCAGTTTTTGATTTCTTGCTTCAAGTATTGCTTCAATGATGAGTTTCTCAATAAATGGATCTGGGATTTGAACAGCAGAACGGTCTTCAGATTCCAAAGAATCAGAAGCAAATTGAGAGCCTCCTATTCCATCTCTCCCAGTAGAACCACCTAAGAGAACAACCAAGTCTCCTTTTTTGGCATGATTTTTAATCAGATTCTCTTTTTTTCCAAATCCTACAGCAGCAACATCAACTAATGCATAATTTTCATAACAATCATCAAATTCAACTTCACCACCAATTGTTGGAATGCCTAAACAATTCCCATAATCAGCAATTCCAGTTACAGCATTTTTGAATAACCATCTGGCTTGTTGATCTTTTTCAATATTTCCAAAACGTAACCCATCAAAAATTGCTATAGGTCTTGTTCCAGCTGATAAAATATCTCGTATGACACCACCTACACCTGTTGCAGCTCCACCATAAGGTTCAACTGCAGATGGATGGTTATGACTTTCAATATGTGCAGTAACAACATAGCCATCACCAACATCTAAAACTCCAGAGTCATATCCTTTCTCAGTAATTACTAGAGGTCCTTTCATTGGAAGCATTTTCAAATGTCTCTTTGAAGATTTGTAGGAACAGTGTTCAGACCATTCTGCGGCTACAATTTGTAATTCAGTAGATGTTGGTTTTCTACCAATTTTGGATTGCAGTTCTTCAAATTCTTGTGGTTCTAAACTCAATTGCTCACACCTATTTTGGTTAAGAGAGATTCAAAGATTAGAGATGATGGTTTGTTATCAATGGGATTAATTTCAGATTCAACTGCACGTTCAGGATGAGGCATCATTCCAACAACATTTCCATCTTCATTACAAACTCCTGCAATTCTATTTGATGAGCCATTTACAATTTCATCATATCTAAAAACAATTTGATTTTTCTTTTTGAGTTGTTTTAGAGTGTCATCATCAACAAAATATCTTCCTTCGCCATTTGCAATTGGAATTGGAATTTTTTGATGAAGTTTAAACTGATTTGTAAATGGAGTTTTGTTATTTTCTACTATCAGGTTTGTCCATTCACACATAAAATTAAGAGATTCATTTTTGAGTAAAACGCCTGGTAACAAGCCTGATTCAACCAAAATTTGAAAACCGTTACAAACACCCAGAATGGGAATTCCTTTTTTTGCCATTTTTTGGACATCTTTGATTATTGGACTGTGTGCAGCAATTACTCCTGCTCGCAATCTATCACCATATGAAAAACCGCCTGGAAGAATTACAGCATCAATATTTTTTGAGAGAGATTTTTCATGCCAATAATATTGTGCGTCAAGATTGAATACATCTGTTAAGACATGGTACATGTCACGATCACAATTACTTCCAGGAAAAACTATAACTCCAACCTTCACAATTACTTTTACATTCAGAGATATTTAATTTGAATCTAGTCTGAAAAAATTTTTATGTGTACAATCAACCTGATCGCCATGACTCAGGTCAGAGACATAATGCAAAAAAATGTCATTACTATTGAACACAACAAGAATGCACTAGATGCTTCATTGTTACTCAGAGACAAAGAGATCAGTTTTCTAGTAATTATGAAGGAAGGAAAGCCATCAGGAGTTGTTTCAGAAAGAGATATTGTTAGAAAAATCGCAGCAGAAGATCGTTTATCATCATCAGTTCAACTCGAAGAAATAATGTCAAAAAAATTCAGATGGGTTACATCAGACACCATGATTGAAGATGCAGTACAAAAGATGTTAAACAATAACATCAGGCGATTGATAGTTCTTGATGATGAAAAACTTGTAGGAGTAATTACACAAACTGACTTGGCAGAATTTTTGCGTAGCAAACTTTTGATTAATGGTACAATGGATAACATTGAATCAGAAAATTAGGCGTTAAAAACATCAATAGTTACTTTGCTTACCATAGGATTGTAAATTCGCAATTCATCACAAATCTCTTGTACTTTGGATTGAGCTGTTTTTTTGTCTTTTTCTTTAATGGTAAATTTTAGCATCTTTGCAGTCTTAATTTTTGAGACTGTTTTGTGAGTTCCTTTGAGAACTAGATCATTAAGAATAGTATCGCCTTCAGGATCACTAATTCCAGGTTTGTTTTCAATTGTCACATGAACATCAAAGACAGACATTTATGATTTGAAAAATAAAATCGAGGTTAATCTATCTTCCGAAAAATTTGGTGCTTTTATACTAATTTTGAAATTAACATTAGGTATCCGGTTCTGAGGACTT
>JANQNM010000004.1 GCA_028279625.1 Candidatus Nitrosopumilus sp.
AGTTGATGCATTAATTCAGCTCAACTATGATGAGCATAATGCAATTCTAAAGGATTTGTATGGTGCTGAAGCCTTAGTTCCAACAACAACTACAATGCATATTGGAGAATTTGGTACCTTCATTAACGCATTAACAGGACTTGATCAGTTGATTCTAGACAAGTACAACAAGAGCAAATAAAAACTGGGATTCTGAACATGAAACAAATTCAGATGACCAAAACAACTTCTTTTTCTTTAATCAATACAAAAAAAATCATTCAACTAAATGATATTTGGACATCATATGATTCAAAAAATTTTGCTTTAGAGGGAATTAACATGTCCATTGATAGAGGTGCAAACTATGCCATAGTGGGCCAATCAGGTTCAGGAAAATCTACTTTACTCAAATTGATGAATGGGATGATGATTCCAAGTAAAGGAACAATCAAAATTGATTATGTCACTCCCAACATCAAAGATAAAAAATTCAAAAAAATGATGCATACAATTGGATACATTCCCCAAAGTCTAGGTTTGATCAAAAATAGTACTGTTTTAGAAAATGTTTTGATTGGGGCATTGCCCAGACTAAGCACCATCCAATCAATGCTCAAGAAATTTCCTGAAAATGAAGTTCAAGAAGCAAAAAAAATAATCAAACAAGTTGGTTTAGAAGGTAAAGAAGATAGAAAAGCATACATGTTAAGTGGAGGAGAAAAGCGAAGAGTGGCAATTGCAAGAGCATTCATGCAAAAACCCACAATCCTTTTAGCTGACGAAATTGTTTCAGAACTTGATCATGTAACTGCACGTGAAATAATGGATTTGATTGCAGATGCTCAAAAAAGATTGAATCTAACTGCAATAATGGTTCATCACGATATGCAATTGGCATTAGAGTATGCAAATAGAGTTGCAGTTATCAAAGAAGGTCAAAAAATTTTGGAAATAGGAGTTGAAGGTGATACAATTGTTGATTTTCAAACTGGGGATATGACTACTGATCAAATTATGGAGATGTACAAAGATGAACCCAAAAAATAATCTTATAATTGGAATTTTAATTGCATTGCTAGTTGCAGCATCATACAATGTAGGTGCTGATCCTATTGAATTCGTAGAAGGTCTACCCAATCTAGGAATAGTAGTTGAAGAGATGCTTCTAGTTGAACCAAAGTATATCCCTACTGCTCTCTGGGCTATGTTTGAAACAATACAGATGGCATTTATTGGAACAATTGTAGGAGTAGCAATTGCATTACCATTAAGCATGTTTGCTGCAAGAAATCTTAACAGTAAATGGGTCTACGCACCTATACGTGCATTATTAGCAGCAATCAGAACATTTCCATCCATTTTGTGGGCAATTTTGTTTGTAATTATGGTTGGATTAGGACCATTTGCAGGAGTTTTAGCAATCATCATGTATACAATAGGTTTTGTTGCAAAATTACAATACGAATCTATCGAAACAATCGATGCAGATCCTATGGATGCTGTAAGTTCTATTGGAGTTTCAAAATGGCAATTAATTCGTTATGTAGTAATCCCAGAATCTGCATCACATCTTCTGAGTCAAATGCTTTACATGTTTGATTACAATGTACGCCAAACAAGCATTTTGGGATTAGTAGGGGCAGGAGGAATTGGATTCTACATCATTAATTATATCAAATTCTTCGAATATGGAAAAGCTGCAGTGTTTATGCTAGTTGTTTTAGTTGTAGTTTTGATAATAGATTGGTTTAGTGTAAAAATTAGAGACAAGTACATTATAAAATCACAACATGGAATGGAAGTTACAGCAAAGAATAACTCCTAAAATAGACGCCATCTGTGAAAGATATAATGTCTGAGATTATCATTGAGAAATTATTAGAACAGAGAGATTTCTATCTTAGTACACTAAAACAACTTGATTTCCAAAGAGCAATGGAACCAACTGATGATGAAATAAAGGAAATTGAAAGGTTACAAAATACTACAGTTGAACAATTAAAGAAAATTGAACAAGAAATTGCATTTTTGTCATCGCAAAACCCCTAGACTTCAGTGAGTTTATCAAACCCATAATTTTACAATCCATATGAAGGAACTTCTAGAAGAACTAGTGTTACTGAAACAAGATTTTGTTAAAAATTACTCGGGAAGTGCCCATATTCAAGAGTTCATTCCATCAAAATCATCAGACAGATTTTCTATTGATCCTCAACATCTTTTAGCATTACATAGATTCGCTAAAAAAAACCCAATTTACTTTAATTCCTATGAAAAAGAAATCTTAGGAATCAATTGTATTGTGTATGAAGGAGACATCAACGAATATTGGTTAAACAGCATCAAACATGGTTCTAGTTGTCAGCCTTTTTACCCAACATGGATAATTTCGGCTTATTTTATGGCAAGTCTTGCAAAAAAATTAGGATATACTGAATTGATTGACATTGGTTCAGGAGATGGAAGAATAGCTTTTTGTGGGAACATACTTGGAATGACTTCTCACAGCATTGAAATTGATGATATGCTAGTTGAACTTCAAAATAAAATTTGTAAATCTACCAATCAAAACTTTAATCCTAGATGTGAAGATGCGTTAGAATTTGATTATTCATCATTAAAATTAGAAAAACCTGCTTTTTTCATAGGTGGATTACCTCAAATGGGTGGAGATATTTTAGCTACCAGCATTATTGAGAAAATAAATTCAATTCAAAATCTTAAAGAAAACACAGGTATTGTTTTTGCAGGAACTCATTCAAAACGTCAATTATCAGGTAATTTAGAAAATGGAGGATGGAGTAATCTTATTGAAAAACATAATCTAGATGTAATTGATACTATATCTTTACCAACAGTATGGACTTTTGATCAAAAAGTAGAGACACCTTACATTTTTACAAAATTTAACTGACTTCAAAAAAATAACTTCCATCAGAAATTCCACATTTTGAAATTTTTACAGAATCTCCTATTTTTGGAGTTTGTAGCATTTTTGCCATGATTCTGATTTTCTCATAAAATTCCACTACACAAAAAAACTCATCTTCTTTTTTTGAAAATTCTAGTATTTTACCTTCAAAATCTCCTCTTTTTAGAGATATTTTACCAAAACATTTTGAACAAAAATCTGTTGGGGGCCAAACGATTTCTTTACATTCAATACATTCAGGAATACAAAAATTTCCATTTTTAAGCTCTGATTCAAAACTCATCTTTCTAACACCAAAACTGTTGAGGAGGTTGCGGCTGCAGACATGTTATGAACAAGTCCTCTTTTTGCATTATCTACTTGGCGTTTATTTGCATCTGATTGTAATTGTTGGGTAATTTCAATAGTTTGTGCAATACCTGTAGCTCCAAGAGGATGCCCTGAACCAATCAATCCTCCTCTAGGATTAATTTTAAACTCGTTTGTATTTTCCAACTCTTCAATTGTTTTCATACCCTCTCCAGGTTTTGAAAATCCTAATGCTTCTAAGGCCATTGGTTCGCAGACAGAAAACGCATCATGAATTTCTGCAACATCAATTTGGTCAATACCGCAATTAGCCATATTCAGAGCTGTTTGACCAGCTATTTTGCTGGATTCCATAGAATTGAATGAAATATTTTTTGTAAATCCAGCTGAAGTTGTTTTTTGTCCAATGCCTGAAATCCAAACAGGTTTTTCTGAAAATTCCTTTGTAATTTTTTCAGATGCCAAGAGAATAGATGCGCTTCCAGTACAAGGTCTTGAACAATCCAATAATCGTAAATCCTCAGTTAGTTTTTTAGAATTTATCACATCCTCAATTGTGTATGTTTTCTTTGATATTGCATTAGGGTTTTCTTTTGCATGTCTATGATTTTTTACAGAAACTAAAGCCAATTGTTCTTCAGAGATAGAGAATTCCCTTTTGTAGGATTTTGAGAATATTGATGCCCAAAAAATAGGATGTTTGAATTCCCCTCTGGAATTATCCCACTCTAGAATTTGCCCTGGACTATCATATCTTTCAGCACCTGATACAAGAACCATTTCAGCCAAGCCCGATGCAATGTATGAATATGCGGAAACTATTGAATTTGTGCCTGAATTGCAGAGACTTTCTATAGAATGTGCTGTTTTAGGCTGTATGTCTGCCATTTCTGCAAGAATTGGTCCAAGGTATTTTGAATTATTGTTTGTAGAAACCAAAACTGTATCAATTACATCACGATTAATCTGAGGATTTTTTTCAAACAAATTTTTTACAGATTTGAATAACTCTGTTTCAATTTTATTATCATCAGTACTAAATGGAGTTATACCATATGCTGCAATTCCAACCCTAGTCATTTTTTCCTTCCAAAAACGTGTCTTTTAGTAATTCAAAGGATTCTAAAACTTCTCCAACAGGATTAAATTGAATTATTGGCAAATCAATTCCCGTGTTTCTAAAGTCATCTAATTGCTTTTTGCTTTCATCAGGAGTCCCTGCAATACATAATGATTTTAGCATTGAATCTGGTACTAATTCATGATTTGATTTGAATCCTGATTTTGTAAATTCATCAAAAATATTTTTTGTTTCATTTGAAAATCCATTTTTTTCTAAGAATTCACGGTAAACTTTTCCAACAGAAACATAAAATGCTAATGTCTTTTTAGCACGGTCAATTGCCAATTCCGAATCATTTGAAATACATGTAATTAATTGACATGTGACATCTATTTTTCTTCTTGATTGCATTTTAGAAATTGTTTCTTTCATCTCATTAATTGGTCTTAGATAGAAAATTACTCCATCAGCAATATCCCATGTTTGTTCAACCATTTTCTGATTAACTGCAGCAAGATAAATCGGAATTGTTTCTCTATATGGTTTGATCAATAATGTAAAATTTTTCAAATCAAAAATTTTTCCAGAGTAATTGACTTGTTTTCCTGAAATTATTTGACGAATAATTTCAACATACTCTTTCATTCTCAACAAAGGTTTTTCGAATTTGTTTCCATGAAAATCCTCAACAATTGGAGTACTGCTTGTTCCAAGACCAAGAATCAATCTGCCTTGGGATAAAGTGTCTACAGTGACAGCTCCCATGGCTATTGCAGCTGGGCTTCTAGAGTAGATATTGATTATAGATGAGCCTATCTTTTGTCCAGAAGTCCTGCTAGATACAGCTCCTAACATAGAAAAGTTCTCCATTCCCCATGTTTCAGGCACCCAAACAGTGTCTACATTGGTTTTTGAGAGTATTTCTGAGCATTTTAGAACCTCATCAATTGATAATAATGAGCCTAGGCTGCACGCTGTACGCATGATGATAATACAACGATAGGATATTCTAGTGTATCTGTTTTAGTAATGGGTAAATTTTGATTGAGGGGATTAATTATCAGATCAGATTAATAGTATAATCATTGAGCGAACAATCCTTCGTAAAACCATCAGAACAAGCATCATTTTGGAATGATGCAACAAAATACGCATCTGCTAGTAAAGATGAACCATTTGTTGAAGAAGTTGCATACATGATGGTCACATTGCACAGAACAGGTGCATAAAAATTTAAAATTATTTTATTATTTTCTCTACTACTTGAGCACATTCTTCCATGTCTTTGAAAGAATCAACAGAATACCATCTTACATTTTTAAATTTTATAGTGTTTAATTTGCCTTTTTTAGCAAAATCCGGAAACACTGTTTTTTCAATGTCTCCTTTAACGGGTAATTCTTTTAGAACTTCTCTTTGTAAATGATAAATCCCTGCATTCATCCAAAGATTTGAAATTTCTTTTTTTTCTAAAAATTTTGAAATTTTATCTTCTTGTGTTTCTAAGATTCCATATTTTGTTCTTAATTCAATTGCTGCAATAGAATTAGGTTTTTTTTGAAGTTTTTTCAAATCAATGTTTGTTATTGTATCTCCATTTAGAACAAAAAATGATTTATCTTTGATTAATTTACCTGCTTTTTTTATTGCACCTCCTGTTCCTAAAGGAGATTTTTCAATTGAAAATGTAACTTTGATTCCAATATTTTTCATGTCTAAATGATTCTCAATCATTTCTGTTTTGTAACCTGTACAAATGATAACTTCTTTAATTCCAAATTTTTTCAAATATTTTATTTGCCATTCAATTATGGGGATATTTTTTATCGGAACTAGAGGTTTTGGAACATAGTCTGTTATTGGTCGTAACCGTTTACCTCTTCCACCTGCTAAAATTATGGCCTTCATTTAACAACATCCTATTTTGAAAGTATTTGAAAATTCCGCTCTATTTTGAATTCTCTTTTTTGTTTTCAGATTCATTTGTTTCATTAGTACTTACCACTTCTTCCATCTTTTTTGCAAACTCGTTGTAAATTTTTTCTAGATCTTTTAATGGCATTTCTATCCCTAGCAATTTCATAGTTTTATTCCAAGACTCGATGTATTTTTCATCATCAAAGCCCTTTCCTAATGTTTCTGCAATAGAGTTGACTCCTTCAGTTTTTCCAAGCGAATAGATTGCTATTTCTCTATCAGTAACCATAATCTCAATCCTTTTCAGTCAAATAGTAATGTAATTCGGTATAGCATTCTACACAGTATTCTTCAAAATCAGTATGCTCACAGTCGTATACTTTTTCCACATCATTATTGCATTTAGCACAAACAGGCATGATTAAACTCGGATATTGGGTATTTTTGTATCTTTATTCAAGAAAGTTTTGATGCTTTTCTAATTTTGATGGCACCTAATGCTGCAATGATTGCACCTATGCCGATTAAACCGCCACCTTCTCCTGCCATTCTTTCAGGATGTGCAGATTCAGCAGCCATATCTAGAGACAAAATACCACCGATAATTATCAATGCACCGGTTACTATCAACATGATTCCAAGACCTTTGAAAGGAGGTTTCTTTGAAATGAAAAATGCAATAAATGATAAAATAATTGGTGGCATTCCAAATCCAATTCCACGAGTCATAGCATCAAAAGGTAAGAAACCATCACCGGCACCTCCACCACCTACTAAAACATCAACTCCGTAAATTACCAAAAGAATTATTGAAATTCCAGATAACACGTGTGGAACAGATACCATATTCCAACTAATTTTGAATTAACTAATAAACCTATTAGAGGTCAATAACACTAGAATTTTGCAAATTATTTCTAATTAACAGGCTGTGTAACTACTTTGTTTTTTAATAATTCTAGTTTTTCAAGTAATTGTTCTATAGTTTCATCATTTTCTGCAACCAAATTAAAATGACCTAATTTTCTAAGAGGTTTTGAAATTGATTTCCCATACATTTTCAGAAATATGTTTGGTTCTGATAATGTAATTGGTTTGTATTCCCCTTCAAAAGTTTTTGATCCTAAAACATTGTACATTATTGTGTGATTAACTAGTTTTGTGCTCCCCAAATCTAACCCTAAAATTGCTCTGAGATGTTGCTCAAATTGCGATGTTTCGCTAGATTGAAGTGTATGATGACCAGAGTTATGAACTCTAGGTGCAATTTCGTTAATCAAAATTTGATTGTCTCGTGTAACAAACATTTCAATTCCAAAAACACCTGCTCCTTTTAGAACATCCATGGTTATACTTGCAATCTCCTCAGCTTTTTTTGCAACTTCGTCTGAAATTCTTGCAGGAGCTATTGTCTCTCTCAAAATATTATCTTCGTGAATGTTCTCAACTAAAGGAAATGTTTTGATTTCTCCTTTTGTGTTTCTTGCTGCAATTACAGATACTTCCATTTTGAATGGAACAAATTTTTCTAACATTAGTTTTTGTCCTTTAAAATAATCAAATCCAGTTCTAGTTTGTTCAGGCGAATCAATTTTGAAATTGCCTCGTCCGTCATATGCATCACGTCTTGCTTTTAGTAATGCAGGAAATCCAAATTTTTTCAGGCCTTCTTCCAAATCGCCAAATGAAGAAATTTCAATAAATTCAGGAACTGGAATGTTATTTTCTTTTAAGAAGGATTTTTGCAAGAATTTGTCTTGAATTATTCGTAATGTTTCAGGAGAAGGATTGATTTCAGCGTCTTTTTCGACTGATTTTAAGACATCACTGTCTCCGGATTCAATTTCATATGTGATAATATCTGATTTGGAGGCCAATTCCTCTATTGCATTTTTGTCCTTAAAATCTGCAATAATTTGTTCTGCACCAACTTGAGCTGCAGGACAATTTTTTGTAGGATCTAAAACAATGATCTTTGTAACCTGTTCAGGCATTTTTTTTGCAGCTTCGGCAATCATCATTCCTAGTTGACCACCTCCAATTATTCCCAAAATCTTAGACATTATTCACTCACATTCAATGGAGTAAAAATAGCTAATGTTGCCTAAAAAATTAAGAACAGTACAACAGTTATTGTTAATTAGTCTCCAGTATTTTTCTAAATCATGACATATTCAAAAAAACCTCTTGTTGGAATAATCATGGGTTCAAGTTCCGATAGTAGAATTATGAAAGGTGCAGCTGAAATCTTAGACGAGTTTAAAGTCAAGCACGAAGATCAAATTGTTTCAGCTCATAGAACTCCTGCAAGACTAGCCGAATATGCAAAATATGCAGAAAAAATGGGATTTAGTGTTATTATAGCTGGAGCTGGAGGTGCAGCTCATTTACCTGGAATGATTGCATCACATACAATAATTCCAGTTATTGGAGTTCCAATTCTTGTATACAATGACAAACATCCAAAAAAAACAGACACCTCAAAATTCTCAGCCTTTGGTGGACTGGATTCTTTATTATCTATTACAGAAATGCCGTCAGGTTCTCCAGTAGTAGCTGTAGGGGTAAACAAAGCAGGTAATGCAGGTATTTATGCAATGAAAATTCTTGCAAACCAATTTCCAGAAATAAAAAAGAAATTAAAACAACACAAATCTGATCAACACGATTCAGTTGTTAAAGAATCAGAGCAATTGAAAAAAGAAGGACTCACAAAATTTGCTTCAAAAAAATTCAAGTAAGCAATGTGAATTGAATATTCTTTTTTTGTAGTGCATTAATCAGCAAATCAGCTTGTTCTTTTCCTTGAGTTTCAAGACTCAAAGTCACACCAGCTGAACCTGCATTAATATCTGAACTTAGACGGTCATGTACAACTTCAATGATGTTTGCATTGGCTTTTGCAATCTCATCAATAATGTCTTTGAATGTACCTGGTCTATCAGGCAGCAATACTGAGATTTTCAACAAGCGACCCATGGCAGCTAGTCCTTTGTCTACAATTTGACCTAGCAGATACATGTCCACGTTTCCTCCTGCTAAAACTGCAACTACTTTTTTTCCTGGTGCAGGTTTTTTTGAAATCAAATATGCAAGACTTGCAGCTCCTGCAGGTTCTACTACAACTTTCATTCTCTCCATTAGAAGAAACATTGCTTTTGTAATTTCAGTATCATCAACAAGAACAACTTCATCAATCAATTCCTTGATAATTGCATATGTTAGTTGTCCGGGAACTTTGACAGAGATTCCGTCAGCAATTGTTCGTCCACCGCCACTTGCAGTTATGGAACCACGTGCAACTGATTCATACATTGAAGGAAAAGATCTAGATTGAATTCCTACAATTTTGACATTAGGATTTTTTTCTTTAATTGCAATTAATGTGCCAGCTGCTAGTCCACCTCCACCTATTGGCAGATAAACTTCATCTACATCAGGTAAATCCTCAAGAATCTCTAATCCGATTACTCCTTGTGCTGCTATGATTTGAGGATCATCAAAGGCATGAATCATGGTGGCCCCTGTTTCTTTTGCAATCTCTTTTGCTTTAGCGGAAGACTCGTCATAGTTTACACCTTCTAAAATTACATTGGCACCATACCCTCTAGTTGCAGCAACTTTGGCAGGTGATGCATTTTTTGGCATAACTATAGTACAAGGTATTTTCTCAACAGAAGAAGCAAATGCCACTCCTTGTGCATGATTACCAGCAGATGCTGCTACAACACCATGTTTTTTTTCTTCATCTGATAATGATTTGATTTTGTAATATGCTCCACGAATCTTAAATGACCCCGTCTTTTGACGGAACTCTGCTTTAAGGTAGATATCGGAATTTGTAAGATCACTAAAAGTAGGTGAATGAATTAGAGGAGTTTTCTTGATGTCGTCTCCTCGCAAAGAATTTGCTTTTACTATATCATCGTATGTTGGGTTCATTGGAAATGTTGCTAGCTAAATGGTGTATTTGACTTCTTCTATAGAAAAATTGCATCTTTAGTCAAATTTTATGCGTAAGTTTTCAGGAATGCCTAAATAGTTCAAAAATATCGTTGAAAACATATCAAGGGATCGGAACTCCCCTTTGAGAAAAGTCTCATTTTCCGGTTCCTTGGTTTATTTTATGATGAGATTATTGTTTCTAATTCATTTATTCGTTCTAAAATACCTTCTTTAATTTTGTCTGACATTTTTTTTGGATCAAACAAACCTTCTCTGTTTTTATTTTTTACAAATTCAATATCAAAGGTACATAAACATCCTTCTTCACCTGTAACTAATCTTGTATCATCTATTAGGACAGGTGTTGTTTGATATGTTTCGACTAGAAGGGAATCTAATTCATTAAACAATTTAGATTTTTTTTCAGATAATTTTTGGAAATCAACTCCTGCATCTTTTTCGATTTCAGTATACACCTTTTCACGAAATTCATCATTTTCATAAAATATTTCAAATAATTTTTGATGATCAAAATCTTTGTAGCCCATATCTTTGAGTTTGTTTAGAACAAACTCATCACTGTTATCAGAAATTTGTTGTTCTTTATCTTTGGTCAAATCTACAATTTCGGATAATTCTTTTTGGCAATCAATTACACGTTGATCTGGTTTATAGTATAACAACACATGAAATTGTAAAGACAGATGTCCAGAAATTAAATAATTTCCTTCCATTATCTCAAATTTTGTAAATATTCTTCTAATGTCTTCATTATTTGAAATGGAAACATCTTGTAAAGACCAACCCTTCAAATTATTGTTAATTTTTTGAAAATAATCTGAAACTTGTTTAGGGTCAAATGTCCTTTGTTCAGTTACTGTAGAATCTCCCATCATGACCTTAATGTCGATCATTTTTGTCAACCCCTTCATTTTTTCCAGAAATTGTTTTTGAATTAAATCATTTTTTTCATTTAATTCTTGAAGGAATTCGTTTGGAGATCGTGTTCCTAAGCGCACAAAAATAGCAAAGATTCACTCTCCTTAAATCTTCGTCAATATCTAAATATTAAAAATGATAAATTTAGGCATGAAGACGGCCAAAATCATATGTTACCATTGTGAGCGTGAGATCACAGAGTATTATGATGATAGATACAAGGGTATTAGAGGGAAATGTACGTATTGTGAGATAGATTTCCCCTTGGAGTGAATGGAAAAATGAGTGAGAACGACGAAAAACAAAATTCAGAGGTAGAGACAACTGAGACCCATAATGTGGTAGATATGCTTCTTAGCAAAAATCAAGAGCAGACATTAGATTCTGAAAGTATGATTTTAGAGACTCAAAAACGAGTTTGGGGAGCACTCAAAAAAGGATATGAATACACGGGAATTGTAAATGAATCAGACCAATTTCTAAGAAAAAATGTTTTTTCAAAATTAGATATGGTTACACTTTATGTAGATTTAGTTGGGTCTACCACAATGACTCTTGAAATGCCTGCTGAAAAAATTGCAATTATTGTAAGTTCCTTTTCACAAGAAATGGGGTCTGTAATTAGACAGCACCATGGGTATGTCTTAAAATTTGTAGGAGATGCAGTAATTGGATATTTTGTGGCAGAAGGAAATGGATTGTTAGCAGCTGATAATGCTGTAAATTGCGCAAAATCAATGATTTCAGTAATCCAAAAAGGAATCAATCCAATTCTAAATCAATACGATTATCCAGATTTGATGGTAAAAATTGGAGTAGACTTTGGTCAAAACATTGTTGTTCGATATGGCTCTGATGCAGAACACTCACATGTTGATTTAATGGGACCTGCAATGAATATTGCTGCAAAAATTCAAGCAATGGCAAAACCAAATCAAATTTTGATTGGAAGTGATGTATATGAAAAACTTCACCCAAATTCTCAAAAATTATTCAAACAGATCATTTGGCAAAATGATGAATGGAAGTATCGTTCTAGAATAACTGGTGAAATTTACAAAGTTTTTGAATTCAAGGGATAGTTTTTCAAATACAATCAAACCGTAAACTTGTCTGGACACTCTACATGTTCATAATGATGTTCTGTGAATTTTTCTTGAACTACATAAATTACAATCTTGTGAAGATCTTTTTCTTCAATGTTTTTCTTGCATTTCATGCATATCTTTGTTGTTCCGGTCATGTGTATCAGCGATCAAAAACTGGGAATCTATAAGGATCTGCGATCAGCTCAAATTGAGCAAAAATGACTGATATTTTACTAAACAGTATATCAAATGCCTAAAGCAAGGCAGAAATATAGCGAATATGAGATAAAATCGTGGATAATTTAGCACTAAAACACTTGCAAGACCTCTATGGATTGAATCCAAACATTCCTCATATGGCACTTCAATTTCCAAGATTGCCACCTGGATTAACACATCCAATGTTCAAATTATTTGAAAATCCAATGAAAGAACAATTTGAGCAAGACGTAGCAACAGTAAATCAAAAATTACAAGGATTCCAACATATGTATCAACAATATGCTGCTGGATTGCTAACAATGAATTCCTCTATAATTCCACCAGGTCACCCATTATACACTAGACAGAATTCAGTTGAAACACTTCAAGCTGAAAATGACAAGTTGTTAAAAGAAAACTTGGAATTAAAGAAAAAGTTAGAAAAAGAATCAAAATAAAATTACCATCCTAATTCTAAAGACTGTAATTAGTCAGAATCCTTATTAATTTCCAAAATCAGTTTTGAATATGGTAAAAACTCCAGCCGATAAATGGAAAGATACGGTTGTAAAATATAGAAAACAATGTCAGAGTATTCTTAAAATTTCTAAAAGTGTCAGATATGCAGGAGTAATCAACGTGTATGGTAGGACCTTGGCAGGCATTGTCCAACCAAATCTTAAACCTCTCTTAAAATCCGAACAAGTCAAGAATGAATTTTTCATAATTTCAACTTTAATGTCTTTAAGAAAAGAGACTGCAAGCACTGTTGGAAAATTAGAACATGTAATTTTACAACATCAAAAAGTTACCATTGTGATTTTGCAAAATAAAGACATCACATATTATGTTTCAATAAATAGAAAAGAAAAAGGCTTAGAGAAGATTATTGCTTCAATTAAAAAGATAATCTAAGCTGGTGTAAATCCATGATATCCGCCAGATTGTTGAGCTTTGTCTTCAAAGCTTGGCTCAAATAAGGAAATCAGATAGTCATCAGGATCCAATACTACTGCATTTTTTCCTGCGTCTTTTTCGACAATGTCACGATGAATACGTACTCCTTTTTCCTTTAGTTCGTCAACTGCAGATTTGACATCACCGACAAGAAAACCAATGGTAATTCCGTTGTCAATAGAACTACCAACATGTTGAGCAGTCAATGATGCTGGATGTAAACTCAATAAAGCACCAGATGTACCCAAATCCACCCATGATCTTCTTTGGTTTTTGATTGGCAAACCAATAATTTCATGATAAAATTCTAAGGATTTATCGATGTCTTTAACAGCCAAAATTACATTTCCGACTTTTTTGATGTTCACAGATACCCTACCTCCAAGTACTTTTTAAATCCATTGTCATTGAACCTCCACCATCGTTTCAGTTCTTTCAACACCGTTGATTTTTTGAATTTGATGAGCAACTTCCTTAATTTCCCCCAATTGCTCAACATCGACAATTGCAACTGCATCAAATTGGCCACTTGTTGGAAATGAGTCAGAAACTGATGGAACTTTTCTGAGTCTGGCAGCTATTAGCTTTTTAGGAGATTTAACTAGAATTATTGCTCTTACCAACCTAGATCAACCTCCACTTCGATTAATGTCTCAGTTGTTACAATATCTTTGATTTTTTTGAAATCAATTACCATGTTATTAATTTCATCAATATTTCCTTGTAAAAGAACACTAATGTCGGCTCTTCCAGTAACCACCATTACTTGTTTGACGATTTTTCGTTTTTTCTTTAGAATTTGGACTACTGCATCAACTTTTCCAGGTTTTACAGTGATTAAACATAATGCACGCATGTTTATTTTAGATCATTGGATCGGATAAAGATTCCTAATCAAATGCTTCTTGGGAACGTGCTTCTTCAAGATATGCACGTCTTTCTTCATTGACTTTTTCTTGATCAATCTCAATATCATCATCCACAATCACTATTCCCATATCTCCCATTGGTTCTTCTTTTGATTTCTTGCCTTTTGATTTTGCAGTTTTTGCTTTGGATTTAGTTGTCTTTGAAGTCTTTGCCTTTGATTTGGTTTTAGTCTCTTTAGCTTTTGTAGTTGATTTTTTTGCTGCAGATTTCTTAGCAGTTGATTTTTTTGCTGTCTTTTTTTCAGCCATGAATGTCGAAAAACTAGAGGTGGCCTTGTTTTTAAAGATTTTGCAGAATAAGGATTTCGCAAAATGTGTTTGGTAAATGCGATCAAAAATTCAGAAAATTAGTCTTTGTACAGAGTTTGTTATCATAATAACATACCATGTGATAAATTCAATTTTAAAAAATAATCCTTATGGAAGCATGTCCAAAATGTGGAAGAATGAAAGAGCAAACCACAGATTCTAGAAACAATATGCTTGAAAATAGAAGAGGGAAGATTTCAGTAGAACAATTTTGTGGGTTTTGCTCATAATTTTAAAAAAGTAGCCATCTGAGTCAACAATTAACTCTTACATGACTTTATCACAAGTTTATTCTTACAATTTTTGGGAGGTGGAAAGAGATAGCAACATTAGCAGATTATGCAACTATAGGCGATTCAGTCAGTTTAGCAAAAATTGGTGATAAAGCATTTACAATTACAGGAATAGAAGATTCAGATTACACTCAGGGGACAGAGGTTACAAAAGGAGTCAAGATTACAACAAAAGAGTCCTTTGATGTAGACGGAAATTTCATTAACAAATTTCACACTACTAGAGTAGCCATTGTTAAAAAATTCAGCAATGAAAAACTACGAAGTGATGTAAATGGAGGCAATCCATTAGGACCTGTCAAATGTGTCACTGAAAAATCAGCATCTGGAAAGAGTTTCTATAATTTAGTAGATGCTTAAACGGGTTTTCGCCCTTTTCTTTATTTCTAAAGAAAAGGTGATAAAATGAAAACCAAATAGTATTAGAGTAATACCTACTTAACAATATGTCATTAC
>JANQNM010000059.1 GCA_028279625.1 Candidatus Nitrosopumilus sp.
GCAGTAGTGTGTTTCGCTCTTCGTGGTAAAGGACATCCAGAACCACTAGAATAATCAAAGGAATTTTTCCTTTACAATATTTTTCATTTATCTAGACTAGTCTTTCTTGCCCATTCCTAACATTTCTGCTAAGGATAATTGTTTGGTGTTCTTTTTTGTTGTATAGCACCTTTCAAAATATTGGCAATATTCACAATCAGTTGATGGTTCTAAGATAGGAGCCTTTTGTTCTTTGAGAAGATTATTCAAAACTCTAACTCTTCTAATGATATCTTCAAACATCTTTTTGTTTCGTGTTAATGAGAATGTATTCTCTTTTCTATCTCCAGAAATGTAAACAATGATTCCATCTTCCTTGCCATAAATCCACATACATGCATTAAGATACAATACATCATTTGCTAGTGGACTTTCTATCTCCTCAGATGATGCTGGTCTGAATAACAAGATAGTATCATCTACTATCATGTCTGCATGACCTCTTAATTTGAGATTTTCAATTTCAAAGTCTTTAGGGTCGCTACCATATTGCAATTTTCTAAGTAGCCCTGAAAGAAGCTCATTGAAACCTCTTCTCTCAAGATCTTTAGGATCTATTCTGTCATAATATGAGCGCCTTAGGCACTGAACAACTTCTTTGAGATGAATAGTTTCAATGTTCTTGGAATCAATGTCAATTTCTAATTCTTTTCCAATTGAAGAAAGTGTGTTTTGAATAATACTTCGAAAATCTCTATCTCCCATCATAATACATCATCTCCCTACATGACTTCTTATAGTTTAGCTCATTATCTTGGTCAAGGCTTTTGAAATCCTTCCTGAAAATGCCAAAGTTACAAAATGAACTCCAAATCCTATAACTGCTCCAATTACTAATTCTCCAGTTGAATAATAGATTCCCAAAAACAAGCCTAATGGCGGTAATGAGAAAATCATTGCCATAAATGCACTAACCCAGATGGTGTTTACTACAGTCTCAGTTGTAATATCCTTCTTTTTCTTAGGAAATCTGATCATTGAAAATCTATTCTTCTAAAATGATCTTTGACATGGTGGTCTCAGTAGGAATCTTTTGTTCAACCGCATAAGCAATTGCAGCTAAATTCCTTACCTCAAATCCTGTCAATTTTGTGATTCCAATGATTGTTGCAAAACTAAACATCTTGGTAAAAGAACGTGCTGATGAATGGTACAATCCCATTTCAAATGCTCGTTCAAATTCAGCTACTGCATCTAATTCATTTTCTACATCTGGAATCATTGATTTGTATTTTGTATTAGATAATTCTCCAAAAGCATCTCGGACTGTAGCAGCTGAAATCATTCTTCCAAGTAATTCTCTAGGAATTGTAGGTGTTTGAGTTACAATAAGATCTTCTATCTGAGAATCATCCAGTCCCCAAAACTTTCCTCTAATTACACTAAGAAGATTATAAAAGTCAATATCCATTCCAACTAATTTGATTACATCTCTATCTCTTGTTTTCTTAATTGCTCTTCCTAATTGTTGATACAGAATTTTATCAAAATATGTGTCAAAAATCTGGATGTTCTTCTTTTCGTTGTACAAAGCAACGGCTTTTGAAATTTCATCTCCAAATTGGACTGAATTTAAGCTAGCTACTGCCTCTTCCAAATCTTTTGCAACAAGGGCTTTTACAATAATGTCTCTTTGTTTGATTAATTCTTCTGCTCTAAGATTAATGTGAGTTTCAATTTCCTCTTGAGTTTTACCCAAGACTTTGCCTTTGAGAATAAATTTCAAATTTGATATAATGAATTTCATATAATATGCATCTAAAATTTCAGAATCTCCAGCAGTTTTTGCAATTGAATAATGAACATCAGCTAGATGACCTCTTAAAGCAGATTCAATTCTAAGAGATGTATACGGTTTTTGGACATCAGTAATTGCCTCACCATAAATTGTATTTTTTATCCTGGTCATTAACTCGTCAAGATCTCTAGATTCTGCCAAAGTCTGAAAATCTGCTTTTTTTAGTAATTTCCCTCTCTGACTATATGATTTTACAGATGCATAGACGTTTTTGCCCATTTGAAAAAACTTGATGAGTAGCCGATTTTAATGTTTGGCGATCTTCTCTAGGAACGAATTTTAGGTAATTTCATCAAGAAATCTGATTGCGTCTTCTTTTTCTTGCTTAGAGAGTTTTACAAACGCTGAAAGTATCTCTTTTTGAATAATCAAGGACTCGTCTGATAGGTCCTTTAGTTTTGAGAGATCAAATGGAAGCAATTCTATCTTATTATCACAAAATGCTTTGACGTATTTTTGAAAGATAGAGTATGTGAAATTGGGACTGGTTTTTAACAAACTTGCAAGAATTTTCTCAAATTCCTTTTCTTTAGAATCTGCTTGAGAAAAAAACATTTTTAGTAATTCTTCTCTATTTTTGATCTCATTTAATGAAAGAGCGATCAAAATGCCTTTTTTCGTAAGATGATAATAGGGAATTCCCTTTTCTTGTAGTGCTTTTGGACCTCGTTTTAGAGGTAATCTGCCATCCTCTTCTGCAATTTCCATGGGAAGTAGGATCTCATCTAAATCACGAAAAATTCCTGAATAGATATTCTTCCAAGCAATTCCGTGCTTTTTTGCGATCTTCTGAGAAATTCCTGTCCTTGTTCTCTCTGCAGGATTTGCTTTACTTCCAAGAATAGTAATGATTGATCTTTGTCGATTTGCTTCTCCAGTAAGATCATCTCCTTTTGTCTTGAATGTATCAAAAATTGCTAGTTTTGATTCAGATTTTACCTTCATGCGATCACTTGACATAATTTGTACATTTTATGATACTATCAGAATATACTAAAATATAATAATTTACTTTATTGGTACTTTTAGAGTCTTCAACCCTTAAATAAAATCCAATTTCGATTATTTTTAATGAATTCTAGGAACTACAAGTATGCTCTATTACTTGTAGCCGCAGTATCCATCACAGCAGCAGGTGCAATGTCACAAGCATATGCACAAAGTGTTGAAGATGGTATGGACGGATATGTGAAAGGAACCAGTGGAATTTACACTGGAAATCCTAACGAATGTTGGTTTGATGACGGCGAAGGCGGCATGCTACCTTGTATGATTGATACAGGTGATACAGCATGGATGCTTACAGCAACATCAATGGTACTTCTCATGTCCCCAGGTGTCGGTTTCTTTTATGGCGGTCTAGCCAGATCAAAGAATATCGTCAACGTACTTGGTATGACTCTCGTTGTTATGGGTCTCATGTCAGTGCAATGGGTTCTATGGGGATACTCTCTAGCATTTGCACCAAATGCAGATGAAGGAGCTAACATGTTCATGGGCAGTCTAGATTATGCAGGATTTAACATGGTATCTGCTTGGGCACCTTTGGGTGAAGTAGGTCCATGTCATGACACATGGTCGGCAGCCTATCAGAT
>JANQNM010000061.1 GCA_028279625.1 Candidatus Nitrosopumilus sp.
TTTATTGGATATACATCAGAATTATTTTCTTTTCTTACAATTACTGCTTCATGATTTCCTTTAATAACATCAGTAATTATTTCATTTACTACATCTAAAATTTTGTTAACATTATCTTTTATCAATTGATTTCCTGAAGTTTTTGAATCAATCTCAGATTTTTTACAAATTTCTTCTGCATATTTTGTTGGCAATCCAAGTGTTCTGCCAATCCATTTAGCTGCTGATATAGATGAAGATAATATTCCTTCAATATCTTTTAGACTTAAATTAAAAATATTAACAGAATTTTCAGGTGGTGGGGTATATGTTAATCCAACTTTTAGTTTACGATGTCTTACATCTATTGAATGTAATAAAGCTAGTATCTTCATCTCTTTATTGCATAAAATAATATTCCCATCACCAAAAAATTCTCCAATAATAATAAACTCTTTATCAAAACCACTAAAAGTCAAATAAGCAATTCTTTCAGCTCCTATTTGTTCAACTTTAGTAAGTTTTAATCGAAGTAGATCATTTCTTAATCGTTTTAACAATTTGTTTGATTCAATTTGTTCTACTTTCTTAGAGGTTGTCCATAATCCCATAGTAGAAAACATCAAAAGCACATCTGGTTTTTCAGGATGATGTAATTTGAAAAGCAAACTTTTGCTGTTGATTCCATATATGTTACTTACATAGTAATCAAGTGTTTTTTTTGAAATATGATCTATTAGATATCTTAATTCAATTCCAGCAAGAGTCATAGTAAAATCATCTGAATCTAAAATTAGACTCTACTCTTCTTAAATGACTCTTTTACTATCCAAAGATTTTATACGAGGCTATTTACAGTCAACCTAGAAATTTCGTGGCTAGACATAACCCTAAGAAAAAAAAGGCTGAAAAAAAACCAGAAACTCCTGACAAACCGGAAGTTTCTGATACAAAAGATATTCCACCTACAGAACCTGTACAAACTGAACAAGAAAAAAGTTACACTAAACGTAAACTAGACAAACTTTTTTGGTTAAGAATTGGACTAGCAGTAATAGCTGGTACAGCTGCTACTTTTATCTTTGAACCAGTTGAAGGTGAAGAGAGACGATGGGCATCTATTGCTTTTATGATAATTATTTTCATTGTATCAGTAGGTATAGGAAAAGGAATGAAGCTTCAATTACCAAAATCTGATAGAAAAAAACTTGTAACTACAGGTATAGGAAGTTACATTTTCATCTACTTGTTTATGTGGATTCTAACTTATACATTAGTAAATCTTCCTAGTGACTCAGGGATTTCTACACCATTCACATAGCACTAAAATAGCAAAGCAAGTTCAATTTTCTAAATGTGGAAGAATAAAACTCCAGGTATTCCTGATGAGCAATTTGAAAGAACTGAAGATGTTCCAATAACTAAAGAAGAAATACGTACAATACAGATTAGTAAAGCAAGGTTATCTCCTGGTCAAACAGTTTATGATATTGGTTGTGGAAGCGGTTCTATATCTGTAGAAGCTGCATTACAAGTTGAATCAAATGGTAATGTTTATGCTATTGATCTTGATTCAAATGCTGTAGAATTAACTAAAAGAAATCTTAAAAAATTTGGAATAGCTAATGTTCAAGTTATTTCTGGAAATGCATTAGAAAAAATCACAGATCTTCCAGAAGCTAATGCAATCTTTATTGGTGGAACAGGAGGAGATACACAAAAAATAATTGAACTATGTGAAAATAAATTACAATCTGGTGGTAGAATTGTTATAGGAGTTATTTTAATTGAAACACTTTATTCTGTTCTATCACTTATAGAAAAACTAAATTTTACATCAGTTGACATCACACAAATTACAATATCAAAAAGTCGTAAGACTTCAACAGGAACAATGATGTTAGCAAGAAATCCAGTAACTATTATCTCAGCTACAAAATCTTAGGTGTATTCTAATCTAGCTTTTAATTAGGAACAAATATGCACGATTTTATGCCAGAATTAATCTGTGTTGGATGTGGACCAGGAGACCCTGAATTACTTACTGTAAAAGCCGTAAATGCAATCAAAAATGCAGATGTAATAATGTGTCCTACATCAAAAGAAGGAAAACGAAGTATTGCATTGTCAGTAATTTCTTCATTAATTAATCAGGAAAAAAAACCAGAAATCATTCATTTAGTGTTCCCAATGACTAAAGACTCTGATACATTAAAGAATACTTGGGAAAAAAACTCACAAATTATTGCTGAAAAAACAAATTCTAATAAAAAAGTTGTATATCTTACGGTTGGAGATCCATATCTTTACAGTACTTGGATATACCTTCACCGTGAACTTTCAATAAAACATCCTGAAATCAAAATTACTGTCATACCAGGAATAGTCTCAATGTTTACTTTTGCATCAAAAGTAGGAATTAGTCTAGCTGAAGGTGCAGAAAAAATGGCTGTAATTCCATCATGTTATGATTTAACAAAAGTAAAAGAAATCGCAAAAAATTGTGATACAATGATTTTTCTTAAAGATGGAAGATACTTTGATCAAGTAATCAACCTAATACGGGAAGCTGGATTTTCAGACGAATCTATTTTTGCAATAGGTCAGGACTTAGGTACAGATCACGAAATTGTTAGGAAATTAACTCTAGGTGAAGTGACTCAAGACACTCTTACCTCAAAGTATTTTTCAATTATGGTGATAAAACGTGTCTAAAGTTTTTTTTGTAGGATGTGGCCCAGGAGATCCTGAATTAATTACGATTAAAGCTAAAAAACTAATTCAAAAAGCGGATGTTGTAGTGTATTCAGGTTCTTTAATTCCTAAACCTATACTCAAATTGTGTAAAAAAGGTAAATTGCATAATGCAGCAAAACTCGTTCGAGAAGAAATTTTTAAACTTCTAAAGAATAATGCAAATAAAGGCAAACTTGTTGTGCGATTGCATGATGGTGATCCTACAATTTATGGTGCAATAAAAGAACAAATTGATAATCTAGAAAAAGAAGGAATAAAAACAGAAATTATACCAGGTGTTACATCCTTTTTAGCATCAGCAGCTGCACTTGGAACTCAACTTACATTACCAGGTGTTACCCAAACAATTATTGTTACTAGGGCTGAAAAACGTACTAAAGTTCCTAAACGTGAACAAATTTCTGAACTTGCTAAACATAAATCCACTATGATTTTCTATCTTAGCGTTCATCTGTTATCTGATATAGTAAAACAAGTAATTGCTGGGGGCTATCCAAAATCTACTCCTGTAGGTGTAGTATATCGTGCAAGCTGGGATGATCAAAAAATCATTATTGGTTCACTAAATGATATTTCAAAAAAAGTTTTGAAAGAAAAAATTACTCGTACAGCAATTGTGATTATAGGTGATGTAGTTAAACCTACATCATATGAATATTCAAGACTATATGATAAAACATTTAGTCATGGATATAGAAAGAAAAAATAATTTTGATTATTCATATTAAAAATAATAAAAAACATAGTTCGTAAAAAAAGAACTATGGTTAGTCTATTCTAGGGTTATTGTCCAAGTAACTGATAGAGTATCTGCGCCTGTAACTGTAAGACCGTTACCATTTTGACCAGGAATATCTCTTATAGAGAACATGTTATTTGTTCCTTGATCATCACTATCAAATAGTCCTGATTGTGTAATTACAGTTGTACCAGCTGGTCCAAGATCAGTGAATGTAAATGCTGGTGATGCGATTGATACAGTTGTGTCAGCGTTTCCACTAGCTGGTGTAATATCTGCTTGAATGAAACCACTTCTATCCATTTCGTCACCGCCTCCAGTACCAAAATTAACACTACCGCCGTCAGAAGTATCTAGAGCGACATCAGTTGCATCCGCTGATGCACCTGTGGCGTTACCAATTGCGATGAAAGCAAATCCGCCATTTCCACCAAGAGAACATACAGGTATTTGATTACCAGTACCATCATCTTTAGTTGAAGAACCAGCAGTGTCAAAGATTGCTGTAGCAGCACAATCAGTTCCTAAATCTACAATTAGATTATCTGATTGAAAATAATATTTCATATTGCCATCTGCACCTCTTAATTCATAGGTAACATGACCTATCATTTGGCCAGTTTCACGAATATCAGAAGCAGCTTTCATAGTGACAAATGAGGTTGCTGAAATAGCGTCTAGACTAATGAATCCTGCTATACCTACAACAAGA
>JANQNM010000071.1 GCA_028279625.1 Candidatus Nitrosopumilus sp.
CCTTCATCATCTAATGCCTTTCTTATTGCTGCAACTTGACCGTCCATCAT
Organism: Candidatus Nitrosopumilus sp.; assembly: GCA_028279625.1. Classification (GTDB taxonomy): domain Archaea; phylum Thermoproteota; class Nitrososphaeria; order Nitrososphaerales; family Nitrosopumilaceae; genus Nitrosopumilus. Next base: position 51 of record JANQNM010000071.1, read on the forward strand.
TGCTGATGGTGATGATGTATCCATTCCAGCCTTTGCTTGGCTTACTGCTGTTTTTGCTAAAAGTTCAAGACTTGCATCATTATCAACTCTGTTGTCACAAACAACTCCACAATGTCCTGTAGATGTAAATTGACAAAGACATGTATCTGCCATAATTACCATTTTATCTCCAAAATTCTGTTTAACTTGAGAAATTGCCTTTTGAACAATACCATTATCATCAAATGCTGAGGAACCTGTTTCGTCCTTGTTACTAGGAATTCCAAATAACATGATTGCAGGAATTCCCAAATCACTAATTGTTCCTACCTCATCTGTAACATCATCTAAAGGAAGTCTCTCAATCTCTGGCATTGATTCGATTTTGGTTCTAGTTTTTAGATCTTCTTGAACAAAAACAGGACAAATCAAATCCTTTGGAGATAGTCTAGTCTCTTGAACTAACTCCCTCATCTTCTCTGATATCCTTAGTCTTCTTAGACGTCTAGTAGGAAATGACATGTTAGACCTCTCTTTGAGTAAGATATAACCCTAATCTGTTTGGTCTTGTTTCTTGTAGTCAAAAAGCTTGCTTGCAAGTTCTACGACATCTGGTTTGCCCTGCTCAGAAGCCTTTCTGATGTTGTTCATTGGGGTTGAAACAATGCTTTCAACTACTGCTTTTGTTAATTCGTCAATAATCTTGATTTTATCTTCATCTTTCTCATCTAACATTTGAAGCGCTTTTTGCAACTCTTTTGCGCGTAACGCATCTATGTTCTTAAACACATCTTTGACAAGTGGTTCGGCATCTAATCTTTTCATTGAGGCTTCTAGTACTGATACTTCTTCATTGATTATATTTTCAACGGTTTTGACCTTATTTTGACGTGCAGTCATGTTCTTTTCTACCATTTCTGCAATTTGGTCAAGATTCATCAATTTGACTCCTGCTATGGTTGCAACTTTCTCATCAACAGTACGTGGATTTGATAAATCCAAAATCATCATCCCATGGTCTTTCTTACCCATTGCATTAGTAATTCTTTCATGAGTTACAAGGAAGTATGGAGCAGTAGTTGCAACAAACATTACATCATATTTGTCAAAACCCGATAGAACCTCTTCAAATTTGACTGGAATTCCACCCATTGTCTCACAAAATGTTTCACTTCTTCCAAGTGTTCTACTTGTAACATCAAAATCATACCCTCTTCTCTGCAAAGATTTTGCAACCAAAGTAGATACTTCTCCTGTCCCAATTAACAAAATTTTCTTTGTTTTTAACTCATCAATATTTTCTTCTGCAAGCTTTACTGCCATAGAACCAACAGAAATTCCACCACGGCCAATTCCACTTGAATTTCTAATTCTAGTTCCTATACGAATTGCCTTATCAAACAATGTGTTAAGGTGTTGACCTGATGCTTTGATTTCTCTTGCAGTAGTAATTGAATTTTTTATCTGACCTAAAATTTGCTCTTCACCTAAAACCATAGAGTCAAGTCCTGAAGTCAATTTTAGTAGATGATGAAAAGCCTCTTGGTTTTCAACCCATTCAATATTTTCATTTACTTCGTCTTGTTCTAAACCTGTTAACGAAGCCCAAGTTCTTTTGATCTTCTCCAAATCTTGTTCTTTTGATTTTCCAAATAATTCAATCCTGTTACATGTTTGAATGATTACACATTCATCAAGACCTGAATGATGCTTAAACTGTTCATATGCATTTTCCAAGTTTCTAATTGTAAATTTCTCTAGAATGTGGATTGGTGCATTACGAAATGTCACCCGTGCATTAATGATATTTTGATTCATACCCGACTCCTCAGCATAGATATATCTTCTTGGCTTTTTTCATCTGTCCGTCTTTTATTAACTGATCAATCTCATTATCATTTGTGATACTACACAGATAATCTCGTCTTTGATACTGCGTAGGGTTGATTCAGATTGACAATCATATCGATCAAAACCCCTTCAGTTTCTATCTATGTATCAAAAAATCGTGTTTGAAATGCTAGCTACATTTTTAATTGAATGAACAAGTTAGTGACTTGATGACTTCTATGGATGAATTAGATAAAGAATTACTAAATGAAATTCAATGGACATTTCCTCTTGTCACAAGACCTTTTGATGCAATAGCAAAAAAATTCAATACAACTCCTGAAATTGTAAAAGAGCGTTTGAATAAGCAAAAAGAGTCTGGAGTTTTAAGACAATTAAGTGCCATTTTTGATACTAGAAAATTAGGATATACTAGTTCTTTAGTGGCAATGGAGATAGAATCTGATAAATTAGAATATGTTGCAAGTCAAATTAACCGACACCCTGGTGTTAGTCATAATTATGAGCGTGATCATCAGTTTAATCTTTGGTTTACATTGGCAGTTCCACCGGGCTCTGATTTGAAAACAGAGCTTGACAAATTCAATGTGTTAAAGGGGATTAAAAAAGTTAGAATGCTTCCAACACTGCAATTATTCAAGATTGGTGTAAAACTTGACATGGTAGATGAAAAAAAACATGATGTTGCACCTACTGAACAGAAAAAAGAAACAAAGAATGTAAAATTCGAACCTACAGAACAAGACAAAGAGTTTATTCGCGAATTACAAAAAGACATGGCCATTATTGATGAGCCATTTGTGAAAGCTGCTGACAATCTTGGAATTACTGAAGACGAGTTATTTACTAAGATGAAACACTATGAAGATATTGGTGTCATGAGACGTTTTGCTGCAATTCTAAGACACAGACAAGTGGGATTTACTGCAAATGGAATGATTGTTTGGAATGTTCCTAAAGATAAAATTTCTGATGTTGGAGCAAAACTTGGTTCATTTCCACAAGTAAGTCATTGTTATGAAAGACCAACATATCCTGATTGGCCATACAATGTTTTCTCAATGATTCATTGCAAAACTCATGATGAGGCAAATGAAATGGCAAAGACAATCCAGGATCAAATTCATGTAGATGATTATAGGATTTTGTTTAGTTCTAGAGAATTCAAAAAGACACGTGTTGAATATTTTGTAGAGAATTCCTTCTCGCTAGAAGAAACAGTTCCTGCTTAAATTTCGTTTTCGTCGTGACCGACGACGTGTATTGTGCAGTAATACTCATCATTCATGTTACAATAGTAAAGTGAATCTTCACCACACTCTTTACAGGGAGGTTTTTCATCTTGTTCAGATAGTTTTGTATGGTAAATCTTGCTTCTGTTTGTGACTGTAGAGTTTTTGTAAATTCGTGTTAGTCGTGAATAGTACTCTAATTCTGCAAGATTTAGGGTTTCTTCATTCTGGATTTTTTTTATTATTGATTCCCATTTGTCATACTCACCAATTTTAGCAAGCTTCATTCTCTCAATAATTTCTAATGTCTTCTCAGAGTCTATGTTCATTTGTCAATTAACTTGATTGTGGTGTTGCTTTTAATTCGTATTCAGGCCATGTATCGTATAATTCATCAATTTCTTTCATGTCTGAAGAGCTAAGATACTTTCCATCTGAGATAGCTGCAAACATTTCAATCTCTTCTTCACTTACAACTGTTGGAAGAACAGATGCAATTTTGTTCTTTGATAAGATGAATTTAATTGCAAATTCTGTAATGTTTAATCCATTTCGTTCTGCAATTGGTCTGAATTGCTCCACCTTTTCTAGTGCAGATTTTCTCCATTCCACTTTTCTATCTTTTCTATGATCATTACTTGGAATAACTGTATCAGCTTTTACTTTTCCTGTTAGGATTCCTGATGCATCTGGAACTCTAACTAGAATTCCAACATCTTTCTCCTCAGCTTTTGTGATTAGTTCATTTCCTGGGGTTTGCTCTAAAATATTGTAAACTGTTTGAACTGATGATACACTTTGTCTATCCATTGCTTCTAATCCTTCTTGTGTCCAACCTATTGCTGGACCAAGTGCGACTTGTGCTGCTTTGATTTTACCTTCCTTGATTAACTCATCTAAAGTATCAAATGTTTCATTATTTCTGATATGATGTAATTTTGGATTGTGTAATCCTAATGAATCAAGATAATCTGTTTGCAATCTCTCAAGACATGCATCTAATGCTTTTCTTGTATATTCGGGACTATAATTTTGCGGAAGTTCAGTGTGACCAATTTGTTCTACATTTGAAAAATCATAACCATATTTTGTGGAAATTATAATCTCATCTCTCATTCCTTTGAAAACTTCACCGATAAGCTTCTCACTTTTTCCTTTTCCGTACATATCTGCAGTTTCAAAATAATTAATTCCTAAATCATATGCTTTTTTGAGCATTCTCTTGGCTTCGTCTTCTTCAACTTTTTTGCCCCACCAATCAAGTGCAATACTCCATGCGCCAAATCCTATCTCTGAAACCTTAATTCCACTCTTTCCTAATTTCTTGTAATTCATTTTGTTATCTCCTTGAATTTTTCCAAACTTGATTGAATCTCTTCTGAATTCAAAACTGATTGACCTTCCAAAATTTCTTCATTTATGTTTATCCAAGATTTGCATCCTTGGTATTCTGGTTTTAGTGAAATTTTTCTCTCAGGAATTTTATAAACTCTCAAAAATATTGCTTTCATAGGCTTTTCAGGTTTCCAATTTCTTCTTTCCTTGATGTATGAATCACTCCATATGTGAAATGGTGATAACTCTTCAATGATTTTTTCAGATGAAATATCTGCCTCCCCTAATACTTCTGCAAAAGATGTGATAATATTGAATCCTTCTTGTGGAGGATTACTTTTTACATCTTCTAGAAAATTATGAAACTCTGGTTTGATGTGGTGAAATTCTTGGTGTTCCCATGTTGGATATAACAAAAACTTGTTTGACTCAATTTTGAAACCAGAAGCAATTTCTAAAATTCCTCCCTTTCTTAACAAAACAGTTTGCTTTCCATTTTCAAGAGCCTTAATTACAGTAGCCCACTCTTTCAGGGATTCCATTATCCCAAACTAGAGATTAATGGAATAATATCCTTTTTGACACATACAATCATTGGAATGTCATTTTTTACATATGATGAGACTTCAGTCTCCCTCAAATCCATGATGAGATCTTGAAAGTCTCTGATATTGTCTACTTCAAAAGCTAACATGAAATCTTCATCATGTATTCCAAAAGAGTATGTTGTGTTGAGAATTACTTGAGGATATTTTTTACTGACTTCGATATGTTCATCCATGATTTCTTGTCTTTTATCTAATGGAAGAAGATACCATTCTCTAGTTTTGGTAAATGGATAAACTACAACGTGTTTTTTTGGTTCTTTTCCTGTAAGAAAACCGTGTTCTTTCCTTGCACCCTGAACGTAAATTGATGGTCTTGTACATGAAAGATATGTTCTTGATGGAATGATGTATTTTCCAAATACTGTTTTGTATAATTTTTCAATAGCACTTTGAATTTCATCAACAGATTTTGCAGCAAACCACAACAAAAAGTCTGAATCATCTCTTAATCCTAAATTTGAATATGATCTATACTTTATTCCTGTATTGTTCAAAATGTTTTCTACTTCTTTTGCAGATTCTTCTTTTGCTAAATCTGCCATCCATCTCCATTTAGGATCAATCTTGAAAAATGAGAAATTAAAATAATATTGTTCTTCGTTTTCTGACATGATTTGTTCAAATTTGAACCTTATTTAAACAAAAACTAGATTCTCTATTTTGGGATTTCAATAATTTTGTAATTTGATTATGCTGTTTGTTCTAATACCCAGTCATAACCTTCTTGCTCTAGTTTGTCTGCAAGAGATGCATCACCCGTTTTCAAAACTTTTCCTTTTGCAAATACATGAACAAAGTCAAGTTTGTCTAGGAATTTTAGAATTCTGGCATAGTGAGTAATTACAATTACTGTTGCATCTTTGCCAGAAACTTGGCTTATTGCCTTTGCTACTGCTTGTACAGCATCAATATCTAAACCCGAATCTGGTTCATCTAAAATTGAAATTTTTGGTTTTAAAACTGCCATTTGTAAAACTTCGGCACGTTTTTTCTCTCCTCCAGAGAAACCTTCGTTAAGATATCTGGAAAGGAATTCTTCTTTTAATCCAACTTTTTCTAAATTTTCTTTAAGATATTTTTGGAATTCTCTTACTGTAATGAAAACTTCTCTGTCGTCACCTTCAAGTGCTTTACTTAGAGAGTTGTAAGCTGTTCTAAGAAAGTGAGAAAATCCTACACCCGAAACTTCGGTTGGATATTGAAATCCTAAGAACAATCCTTTCTTTGCTCTTTCATCTGCAGTTAATTCTAAAATGCTTTCACCATCTAACAAAATATCTCCTTGAGTTACTTCGTATTTTGGATGTGCAAGTAAAGTGTAAGCTAGTGTACTTTTTCCAGAACCATTTGGTCCCATGATGGCATGAACTTCTCCAGGTCCTGTTTTTAGATTAACACCTTTGAGAATTTCTTTTCCTTCTCTTGTAACATGAAGGTCTTTGATTTCTAAAACTGCCATGTTGCGCAATGCATTGTTTCTATATATAATACCGACGAAATTTAGCTGATCCTAACGGAAAATTTTGATTATAAAATGAAAGGGGGGGGGGGTTGATTATTTGGCCAGAGATGGTCTCAAAGTAATTTTGAGTTTGTAACTTGTTAGAATTTCTTTACATCTGTTTCTGATAGTAACTTCAGTTACTCCTGCAATGCTTGAAACGTCTCTTTGTAGAACGTTTTGACCAAGCAAGACAGATGCTACATACAGATATGCTGCTGCAATTCCATTTGGAGCCTTT
>JANQNM010000084.1 GCA_028279625.1 Candidatus Nitrosopumilus sp.
CTAAATCAATCAATTATCTAACCTTTCGTAATTCGGACTTTATGTTATCTGCGAGGGTTGAACCAATTTTATCTATTTCTGCCAATTTATTCACAGGAATCTTTCGCAGATCCTCAAGATTCTTGATTCCGTTTTTGAATAGGATTCGGGCCCTGACTCGACCAATTCCTTTGACTCGAACCAAATCCAATAGTTCCTCTCTGATTCCATAGGAGATTCTTCTTCTCAAATCACCTAGTTCTTCAAGCAAATCTGCCCTCTCAACGTGTTTTGCAATCTCTCGCAGGCAGTAACACAGCCAATCTCCAGTCTCAGTCATACGGTGCATGTCGCCTGACTCTATGTTCAGAGAGTCAGATAGTTGGAGTTCGGTGGATTCTGTAATCCATGAATTCAGTGCCAAAAGACTCCTTGAGCAGTCATATTCTGAGATTGGCTCTAGGAGCTCTGAAGTGTTATTTTCAATCAAAAGACTTGCAGCCTCATAGTCTTTTTGCCTAAGAGAAAATTTTGGGAAAAACTCTTCACAGTTTGAAACCAAATGCAAGTATCCAAAGGTGTGCTTTCTTTCTTTTGAGACATTCTCTATTGAATCTCTAAAGTAGGTGGCAGTAAGTGGATCAATGTAAAGCATTGATGTCTTTTTTCCAAATTCAGTAGCAGCATATCTTTCGCCTTTTTTGACAATCAGATACTTGCTTGCAAGAAAACGCAGAGAGATATCAATTGCAAACTTTAGAGTTGGTTTTCTTGATTGCATTCCACCAAGAGTTTGCAAAAAGAAATCAAGAATCTCTTCTTTTTTGATACCAGGATGTGTAACTATTACACTCAGAACATGTGTTCGAAGGGATTTGTCATCAGCAATTTTTGATTCGATTGGTTCGGGTTCTCCATTAATGTAATAGTCAATCAAGTCTTCAGTGTTTCCGCTTCCAACAATTATTGACTCTCCATAATCATCATACTGTGGTCTTCCAGCCCTTCCACAAAGCTGTTTGTATTCTAGAATGCTAATTGGCATATTTCTTGCAGCCTTTGCGTTATATCGATTTACATTTGAAATTACTACACGTCTTGCAGGAAGATTGACACCTGCAGCTAGAGTTGGAGTAGATGACAACAACTTGATTGTTCCGTTTCTAAATTCAGTTTCAATTGTTTCTCTGCATTTTTGGTTTAGTCCTGCATGGTGAAATGCAACTCCTTTTTTGACAAGTGTAGCTAGTGTCTTTACGAGTTCGGTGTGTTCATTTTCAGATAGAATCTTTTTTGATGTCTTTTCAAGTTGAGTTGATTCTTTTTTCTCGAGAATCTGAGAGATTGCATCAGCTGCCTTTGTTGCAAGAGACTTTGAGCGAGTTCTGGTTTCGGCAAAAACTAGCGATTGGCCTCCTTCTTTGACTGATTGCACGCCTAAATCAATAGGAGTTCCACGTAAACTACGCTCAACTTCAAAGGTTGTGCCATCTGCCATTGTTACTTCTCCTGCATCACACACTCCTTCAGAAAGTGGAACAGGCCTCCAATCATTTTCAACTAGAGTACAGTCCAGCCATTCAGCTAACTCATCAGAGTTTGTTATAGTTGCACTAAGACCAACTATCTGGGGTTTTGTTTCAAGTAGTTTTAGTTGTGTTAGAATCATTTCTAGTGTTGGTCCTCTGCTTTCATCACCAATCAGATGAACTTCATCTGAAATTACAAGACCAATATCATCTACCCATTCAGCTCCATGTCTAATAATGGAATCCATCTTTTCATTTGTTAAAATTAAGACATCACTTTTCTCTAGATTCTTTTCAATATTTTCAAAATCACCTGTTGAGATACTTACTTTGATCTTTTTTCCTAGTGCAATTTTTTCTAGTTTTTTAAATTCAGTGAACTTTTCAGCTGCTAATGCTCTTAATGGACTCAGATAGATTACTTTACCCTTGTTTTTTGATAGATAACTCAGCATCCCAAGCATTGCAATCAGAGTTTTTCCACTTGCAGTAGGAGCTGAAACTAGAATGCTTTTACCATCAAGCAAGCCAGACTTTACACTGTCAGCTTGTGGCGGGTATAATTTTTCAAAACCTTGAGATTTTAAAAATTCAATTGCAGAGTCTGGAAGATCTAGTTTCTCTATTTTCATACTCGGTTATAATGACCGGGTTTTGATTCATAAATAGATGCTTCTCTGAGCATTCTTCTGATGTAGTTTCTAGCTTCTTCTTCAGTGAATTTTTCAGTCTTTTCAAGTTCTTTGACAAAGACTTTCTCTTCAACTGCTACTTTGTTGTCACCTTCTAGTCCTTTGAGAACATCCATGAATAGTTGCATCTTGGAGACCTCACTTCTTGGCTTTCCTTGGAGAACACCTAGGTCTACCTTGCCAGTGTTTACATCAACTCCGGCATCTTGTAGCATACTCTGGATTAGGAAGATTGCACGCTCAGCATCTTCCTCTTCTACCTTGTCTTTCATGAGTAATCTGGCCCTAGCTGTAGAGAGTCTGATTATACCCTCAAGTTGTCTTGGAGTAACTGTAATCATCTCTTCGGATTCTACATTTCTCATTTGCATATAGTAATCCAAGATTTTCTCTTCTGCTTCCTTTGTTAAATCAGGAGAGCCACGTTTAGCATAAGCAAGATACTTTGTTAACAAGTCAACATCAACTACAGATTTTTTGTTTGTTCCCTCTGGTGTGTGTAATTGAATGATGTGTCTTGCAATCTTTTCATCTCTTTCTTTTGTTGGAATGTCTCTTACAACAAAGATCAAGTCAAATCTTGTCAATAGTGGAATTGGTAGATTGACATTTTCTGTAATGTTTTTGAAAGGATCATATTTTCCATACATTGGGTTTGCAGCAGCTAAAATTGAAGTTCTAGCGTTTAGTGTTGCAACAATACCTCCCTTTGCAATACTTGCTGATTGCTGTTCCATAACTTCGTGTAGTGCACTTCTGTCTTCAGGTTTCATTTTATCGAATTCGTCTATGCTTACAAGACCTTGGTCACCAAGTACAACTGCACCTGCTTCTAGCATCATAATTCCTGTCTTGTCACGAACTACAGCTGCAGTAAGACCTGCTGCAGTTGAACCTCTACCAGAAGTATACAAACCTCTTGGTGCAATTCTTGAACAAAACTTTAGCATCTCACTTTTTGCAGTACCAGGATCACCAACAAGAAATACGTTAATGTCTCCTCTAATCTTACTACCATCACCTAATGGTCTTTGATTAGAACCAACAATTAACAACAAGATTGCTTCTTTGATTAGGGATTGTCCTTGAATGTGAGGAGCAAATGAATCAACTAATCTTTGATAAACATCAGGACTTGCAGCAAGTGCTTTGATCATCTTTTCTTCTTCAGGAGAAATTTCTTCTCTTTCGATTTTTCTTGATGTCTTACCAGCACGTCCGCCCAAAAATTCAATGTTGTTTCCTTCAATTCTTAATCTGTACAAGCCGCTATGGCCACGAGTTACACCTGTAACTGACTCTTGTTCTACCCTAACTATGCCTGTAAGCACGATTCTGTCGCCTGGACGGGCATTATCTACCAAGTCCTGGCGGATTGTCACATCAATATAGTGAGGAAGTTGTCCTGGAGGAAGGTCTTCAGGAAGTTCTTGTAATCTCATAATTTGAAAATCGATAAACTTTGATGCTTCAGGTTTTAGCTCAAATTCTCTGCCTTTACAATTTGGATTATCACAAACTACTGGAATTTTGACATCCATTCCCTTTATCTGAACAACTTTGGTTGGAGTATCACATTCAGTACAATCAAAGGTTAACTCCTTTGCAAGAGGCTTTACTTCTGAAGCTCTAACTACCATTCCTGAAACGCTGGTGATTGCACCAATAGTTTCTGCATTGATTTGTCTTAGGCTTCTCTCAGAAGGATAGTTTACAATTCTAACTCTAACTTCATCTTTAATTTTCTCAGCATAGTCTGGGAATCTTGTTTGGAGTGCTTCTTTAATTGCTCTGGAGAATGCATCTAAGATTCTGTCAGGGTTTTCATGGAACATTCTTTCTATTTCAATTTCAGTAACCAAATCATTGTAATCAACAATGATGTGTTTTGCATTCTTTGGCATCATCTGGTCGATTGCATCTACATACTTGTATTCGCCATTTTTGTCCTTGAATCTTGTCAAGAACTCTTTTACTTTGTCTGATAATGCTGAATCAGTAAAGGTACTTTTTTGTGCACTACTCATCTGCTTCACCTCTTATTTGGTTTTCAAACTCTTTGCTGTTCTCATAGATTGTCTTGTAGAAGATTACTTCTTCGACAGTTAGCTTATTGTACAAATCAGAATTGAGTTGTATAGTGTCTGCTTGTTTTACGAGTTTGCCTCTTCTCATTCTAAATAATTCTAAGAGAATACTTTCAACATGATCATAGTCATTTTTGTCAAGTTGTTTCATTGACTCTTTTAGTTTAATGTAAAAGTGAGGCTCAAGAGTTGAGATTTGATATTCTCCAACCATCTTTTCTTTAGATAATGCTTGTTTTAGTTCAGTAATCATATCAGGCGTCTCCAGGGTCGCCATGCCATTGTCTGCCAAGATTTTGCCCAAATACTGAGGCATGTTATTGACCTCGCCTTCCTTGCCTTCAGTCTGAATTCCAGCCACATTGAACTTGAAATCCTGCTTTACAGTGACCTTTGCATCCTTTAGGCGGCTTCCAATCGAGTGTACTTTTTCTACATTTTCTATTTCCATGGAGATCACTGATCATCGCGAAGATCTTCAAGTTTGGGATCGATCAATATTGTTAACAAATTAGTGAGATCAATTGATCTAAATTAACTTGAGCCTGATCGCTCATAGTATTGTGCTTGTTTGAATTTTAATTTGAGGGATAACACAATAACCAATTCGGATTTATTAGTGGGGATTGACACAATTTTCTCATGCCAACAGCCTCTACTGGAATGTGGGTTGAAAAGTACAGACCAACAAAACTTTCTGAAATTGTAAACCAGACAGACATTGTTGGAAGTTTAGAAGCTTTAATCAAAGATCCAATTGACATGCCACATCTGTTGTTTTCAGGATCAGCTGGTGTTGGAAAAACAACTGCAGCACTTTGTATTACTAGTCAAATTTTAGGAGAATATTCCAAGGATTACACTTTGGAGCTAAACGCATCTGATGAGAGAGGAATCGGAATGGTTCGAGAAAAAGTAAAAAAGTTTTCAAGATTTGCTGGAATGGCAGATGTTCCATTCAAGATAATTATTCTAGATGAAGCTGACGAGATGACATCAGATGCACAGACTGCATTAAGAAGAATCATTGAAGACACTGCAAAGATTTGCAGATTTATCCTAATTGCAAATAACATTTCAAAAATCATTGACCCAATTCAAAGTAGATGTGCAACGTTCAAGTTTACATCAATTCCAGAAGAAGACGTCATTAAACGACTAGAAGAGATTGCTAAAAAAGAGAAAGTAAAGGCTGACAAAAAAGGACTCAAAGCAATTTATGACTATTCAGAAGGAGATTTGAGACACGCAATTAATTTGATGCAGGCAACTGCAAGTTTAGGTGCAATTTCTGAGGAGCATGTAAAGGCCTCAGCAGGACTGACCAAAACATCAGATGTTGATGATGTTCTAAAGATTGCATTATCTGGTAAAGTTGCAGAAGCAAGAGAGAAGATGATTGAGCTAGTCAAAGTTTATGGAATGTCTGAATCAGATTTCTTGAAATATCTCAATTCAGCAGTATTCAAATCAAAACATGATAAACTAGCTGAAATTCTAGAGGTAATTGCAAAGTATGATTATAGAATTTTAGTTGGTGCAAATGCTGAGATTCAGCTATCTGCAATGCTAGCTGAACTAGCAAACTTGGAAAAATAAAAAAAATAGAGTTAATTTCTAAAATAAAGTGTGCCTATAATCCCATTTCGGATTTTAGTTGAGTACACCAATTTTTGACTCTTTCATCAGTGAGTTCGTTTTGACTATCCTCATCTACTGCAAGACCACAAAATTTTTCACCATCTTCTGGTTTTGTGATTTCGTTTAGATGAGGGATTAGACATCTTGAAGAAACAAACGTGTATCCATCAAGTGGAACATATCCAACCATTTTTGCACCTGCTTTTTCAAAGAATCTATGTAGTTCTTCCATAGCATCGACAAAGTCTTCGCCATATCCTACAGAATCACCTAGACCAAATATTGCAACAGGTTTTCCTTTTAGATCTAGCTCACCAATTTTTTCTAAGAGATCATCCCAAGTAGTTCCAGATCTTAGTTCTTCAGCTCCTGTATTCCAAGTAGGAATACCACATATCAGACCTTCAAGATTTGGAAAATGTTCTAAATCCCCTTCAGAAACATCAATAGGATCACTTACTAAATCACCAAATTCTTGTTTGATGATTCCACATACTTGTTCTGTTTTACCAGTTTGCGTACCAAAGTATAATCCGATTTTTGCTGTTGGTGCCTCAGTTGGTTGTACCTCATGATTAGCATTATCATGATCGTGTGGACCAGCCATAACATGTGTTCATCAAAATTCTATTTAATGCAACAAATGATTTTAGAGACATGTTCCAGAATTTTGTTTTGGATTATTAGAAAAAACAAAGATGCTCAGTAGATGTTGATAGTGTTTTGGATTTTACACAAGTTCCGTTCAAAAATGTAACAGGTAATTCACCGTTTTAGAATATGATAATAGAAAAGCGCAGAGAGAGGGATTTGAACCCCCGTATGCTTGCGCACACAGGCTCTCAAGGCCCGCGCCCTACCGAGCTAGGCGACCTCTGCAAGAATTGATGAAAAATACTGATTAAAATTTGTTGAGGAAATGAATTTTTGATAAAGCTAATCTTCGATTTCGTCTGAATCTCTTCGTGATGGTCTTATTGGAATGAAAATTTTTGTCATGTACTGCATTTGCAGAATTTGTTTAAAACCCTCACGGAGGAATTGTACGTATCAAAATAGAAAAATAAGAAAAAAGAAAAAAATTCTTTAATCGTGTGCGTGTGGGTTTTCAGAACCAGATTTCATCACAACATAAGTACCATCTGCTTTTTCATGGTATTCTGCATATGATGGCTCAATCAAGATTGCTTTTTCTGGACATGCTTCTTGGCAAGCCATACATTGTGTACAATCATGTTCTCTGATTGGCATAGATTTATCTGAGTAATCTAGACGATCATCTTGTTCTGTGTTACCTGTTCCTTCAAATGTTGCATCAACAACATTTGCTGCTGGAATATCTTGTTCAGTTCTATACCATTGGAAGGTTTGAACAGGACAGACACTCATACAAGAACCTTGAGCAGTACAATCGTCCCAGTCAACTGCGACAGTTGTTCCATGAATTCCAAGTGGAACTTGTTCTTCACCGTGTGCTTCATAGGCTGCTTTGACTTCATCATTTGAAAATGCATTTCCGTCAGACTTGCCTTTACCCCAGATGTAGTGTTTGTTCTCTCCATCTGAGTGAAGTGTCTTGCCAGTGATTTCTAGATTTTCTGGAAATTTCTCATCTATTGGCATATTCTAACATTTGATAAAATATTATTTAAAGCTAGACAAAATTAGTCACGACTAAATGGTAATGATCGGTAGTAAAAACACAGAAAGAAAATAATTTTTTAGAATTTGAAAAATCTTAAAGAGATTTTGCTGCTTGATCGTGTTTTTCGACGTTTGATTGATCAACTTTGATTGCTTGTGGTGGACAAACTGAAACACATGCCATACACCAGATACAATCATGTTCTCTGATTGGGTCTGCCTTGTCAGTCAAGTCTTTTCTTTCGTCTTTGATTGAACTGCCAGTACCTTCGAAAGTTTGGCCAACTACATCTTTTGCAGGGATGTCTTTTTCTGTTCTGTACCATTGGAATACTTGAACTGGACATGCCTCAATACATGCACCGTCTGCAACACAAGAGTCCCAGTCAACTGCAACCATTGTACCACTTACACCAAGAGGAACTTGTTCTTCCCCTCTTGCTTCGTAAGCTGCTTTTACATCTGCATCTGCAAATGCTTCAGCATCATTTCTTCCTGGACCCCACATGATATGGAAATTTCCGTCTGCATCTGAAATTTTTCCTGTTGGTTTTAGTCCCTCTGGAAAGTTTTCTGCTATTGGCATATCTGGTTTGACATGTAGATATTATTTAAAGCTAGACAAGCCAAAATACGAAGGATCTATAAATTACATGAACTGTACTGGTAGAATAGATCCCTTACGTTCATAACGATCATGGATCAATTTTGAGAATATGGATATTATCAAGTATGATGTGTATCGCGGACCAAACCTTGGAGTTTACATTAGTGTAAACGATAGTGTGGTACTTGTACCAATGGGGTTTGCCGAATCCAAAGCTGAAAAGCTTGCAAAATACTTGGATGTAAAATATCTGTACAGTTCAATTGCAAACACTAGATTGATTGGATCTTTATCTGTAATGAACAACAAAGGATTACTTTTACCAAAGACTGCATTTCAAAGTGAGTTTGACTTTTTGAAAAAAGAAACTGATCTAGAGATTGGAGTTTTAGATTCTAAATTTACTGCATTAGGAAATGTGATTTGTTGCAATGACAAAGGAGCTGTTGTTTCTCCATGGCTTTCCAAAAGAGATTGTGAGACAATTTCAGATGTATTGGGAGTTGAGACAGTTCAGAAAAAAATCGCTGGATTCAATCAGACAGGTTCTGTAATGGTTGCAAACAATTCTGGTGCTGCCATTCATCCAGAAGCTGACGAGGAAGACATGAAGGTATTTGCCAATGTTCTAGGCGTAAAAGTAGAGCAGAGCTCAATTAACAACGGCATTCCATACGTAGCATCAGGCATTTTGGCAAACAACAATGCAATTGTGGTAGGTTCTCTGACTACGGGACCAGAAATTATGATGCTCACTAGAGCTTTTCTAAACTAAGAACAGAGTTTGGATCTTCAGTTAGTTTCTCTAATTCTATAGTTCCTTCAGTGCCGTCTTTCATGTCACGAAGTACGACAGTTCCTTGTTCAAGCTCTTGAGGTCCAACAATAATTGCAAATCTTGCATTACTTGCTGCATCCATCTGCTTTTTCATGTTACGTCCTGCCAAATCAATGTCAGATGGAATGTTGTTTAGTCTTAATAGCGATGCAATTGACATTGCAACCTTTTGCATTTCCTCATTGATGTAAAGTACTGCAATTCTGTTTTGCCTTGTTTCAGGAATTATTTTTTGCTCTTGCATTGTTAAAATGATTCTCTCAACTCCACCTGCAACTCCAGCTGCCCCCAAGTCTTCTCTACCAAATGCTTTGGTTAGTGTATCGTATCGTCCTCCACCAGCTAGAGCACCTAACTTTGAATTTTTATCAAATACTTCAAAGACCATTCCTGAATAGTAGTCTAGTCCTCTAACTATACCAAAGTTAATTCTAACATTTGATACTCCACGATTCTCCAAACTATCAAACAACTCTTTGAGTTCATTCCAGGATTCTAATTGTGTTGTATCAATTCTGCTTTCAATTTCTGCAATTGATCCTTTGAGTTGTGAGAATTCTAGAATCTTTTTGAGTTTGTCAGTTTCATATCCTTTTTGAGTGAATTCAGTTAGGATTTCGTCTTTAGATTTTTTTTGAATTTTGTCAATTGCCCTTAGAATATCTGCAATTTTATCAGGTTCTGTGAATCCAAAGACTTTGTTGATGAATTTTTCAACTAGATTTCGGTGATTGACATCAATTACAATGTCTTTGAGTAATAGTGAATCAAATAATCTGGATGTTACCTCAATGATTTCAGCGTCTGATTCTAGATTGGGTTTGCCATAAACTTCGATATCCCACTGGTGAAAGTATCTGTATCTTCCCTTTTGTGGTTCATCATATCGGAATACTCCACCAAATGCTGAAATCTTTGCTGGAAGCTTCATTGATTTTTGGGATGCTGCATATCTTGTCAAACCCATTGTAAAGTCAAAGCGTAATGCAACTTCGCGGTCTCCTTTGTCTTTGAAATAATAGATCTCTTCTCTGATTGCAGGACCAGACTTTGTCTCTAATGTTGATAGAGATTCGAGAACTGATGGCTCCATAAATGAAAAACCATACAGGTTTGAGATTCGTTTAAAATGAGATCTAATGTGCTCAATGTTTGCATTTTCTGTACCTTCAAAGTCTTTCATTCCGCGTGGAAGTTCCATGATGAATAGTCTGAGGCTAGTTGTGATTTAGATATTGCTAAAGGTGATTATTTTTGATCGTTTTGTTCAGAAATTACATACAGGATCTATTATTGTAATTTCTACCATAATATACGGATGCTTGAGTGGTTCTCTGAAGTATTGTGTTGGAAGTATGACGGAATGGTAGACTCGTCAACTGTAGCAAATGCATACGTTTGGTTGACTGCAAAATTTGGTAGTTTTGCAGGAGCAGCAAGCTGTGATGTAATGCCACATATCACAATCTAAAATGATTGGAAATTCTAGTAATTGGAAATATTTTCCTAGTGTATGCTGAAAATCAATGCAACCCTTTTCATATGATGAAATGCAAATTTTTTTGTGGATGAGAACTTTGAGAGAAGAATTATAGCTGAATGGAAGAGACGCTCAGCTAAATTGCCTATTGTAAAAAGCAAAGCAGAGATGCTTAGAAACAGAGAGCTGCAAAAGGAAGCAAATAGTGCATTTAGACATTTTGAATTGTTAGTAAAAGAGTTGGAAGCATTTTACACACAATATCGTGAGGTTTTGGTAAAATATGGAATTATTCCAAAAGAACCACTCAAAATTATGTTAACTGAAAAAGAACTAGACATTGCAAATCATTGGCAACAAGAACATCGCAAAAAATACGGAATCAATACAAAATGAAAAAAGTACTAGTTGGAATTGGAATTGCTGCAATTGCAGTAGGAATTTTTGTTTTAGGAGTGTACAATCCAAATTTGCGTGAGAGCAAAGACACTTGGTTTGGATTTATTGATGTTGAATCTCCAGAAGGTCAATCAAACTTTGCAACAACTCCAGCTACTCAGGACATTTGTGATCCATCATATCCTGATATCTGCATACCACCATATCCACCAGCTATAGATTGTTCTGATGTTGAATTTTCAAACTTTAGGGTGTATCAGCCAGACCCACATGGATTAGATCCGGACATGAATGGTGTTGGTTGTGAATAGTTGTTCAAATTGAAACACATGATGTTTTAATTTATTCAGATTGCATACAAATGGTTGCAAAGTAAGTACATGAAGCTATCAGCTCTAGTTGTGGTTCCCTTTGTGTTGTTGATTGCTGCAAGCTTGGTAAACCAGTCAGTTACTGGAGAGGATTTGGTAACTGGTGAGAAAAAGGGCCTTACTGCTCAAGAAGTAGGTGAGAAAGAGTTTACGAGAATTGCAAATAATGAGGATGTTCGCTCAAATCAGGCACCAGATTCTCATAGATGCTCAGGAAATGCATTGTGTATCTCTGAGAAAGTAACTCAGATTGTAGATGGAGATACAATCTATACCAAAAATCACAAAATCAGATTGTCTTTGGTAGATACTCCTGAGAAAGGTGAAGACGGATATGCAAAATCCTCAATGTATACTGCAACAATGTGTCCAGAAGGAAGTTACATAACAATTGATCAAGACGATGGGCAGCTAACAGACGTTCATGGAAGAATGCTTGCAAATGTTTACTGTGATGGAAAGTCTTTGAATTCAGCTTTATTGTATGGCCAGCAAGCAGAACTCTCTACTAGATATTGTGAGTTTAGTGAGTTTTCAGAAACTAGCTGGGCCAAGAAATTTGGATGTTAGATGAATTTTTCACATAATTGATAAAGTACAAAATTAATTTTTCATTATGAAAACAGAACAAGAAGTTGCTGAATACAGAAAAGAAATTGAACAAAGACTAGTCAATGCGCCATCTGAAGACGCAATGAAATACTATCAAGGGGTATTACGTGCACTAGAATGGATGGTTACAGGACAAGATGTATAATTTCTAAGAGTTGATGAACACTTTGGAATTTGAAACAGACATCATCTCAATCATGCTAATTGGAATGCCTTCTTTTTTTGAAGATTCATCCATTTCTTGTTGATGTTTTTCTCTTAAATGGATTAGGAATTCATCTTCTGAAATATCATTTTGTTTAAAGTTGCATGATGGAAAAACACAATTGAAATTCATTTTCAAGTTTTACTGATTTTGAGCTTAAATAAGAATTAGGTTTTCTTTAAATCGTCAAGTGAGAATTATACTCTGTGAGAAAGGAAATCATATTTGCAATACTTGCAATTTCGCTTGCTTCTATATCGATTACAAGCATTTCAGCTCAATCAAATGAGATTCCTACATGGGTAAAATCAAATGCAAAATGGTGGTCAGAAGGAACAATTGATGATGGAACGTTTGTCTCAGGAATCAAATATCTAATTACAGAAAATATCATTGTAATTCCTCCAACTACTCAAACTGAGATTTCAGATTCAGATGAGATTCCAGCCTGGATTAAAAACACTGTAGGCTATTGGGCAAATGACTCCATTGGAGATTCAGAGTTTCTTAGTGCCATGCAGTATCTAATCAAAGAAGGAATTATGAGAATTCCACAAACTCAGATTGATCCTCCCACTATGGATATTGATGCAGGACCAAGTGATGAAAAGGCAGAAACTACTCCATGTTCAGGTGATGCAGGATGTATCTCAGGTACTGTTACTCAAATTATAGATGGTGATACCATCAAAGTAGATGGACAATCAATCAGATTTGCACTAGTTGATGCACCAAAAATAAAACACGATGGTGGGAAATCTAGGAATTTTCTGGAAGTGGTTTGTCCAGTAGGTTCAGAAGTAATAGTTGATCAGGATGACAAACAGCTTGAAGACAAGTATGGTAGAATTTTGGGAGTGATTTATTGCAATGACATGAATCTAAACAAAGAGTTACTTGATTCAGGACTAGGTGATTTGTATTCAGCATTTTGTGATCAAAGTGAATTTTCTACACATTCATGGGCAGTAAAACATGGTTGTGAAATTTCAGAAGATGAAACAACTCAATATGATCAAGAATGTGACCCATCATATCCAGACTTTTGCATTCCTCCTCCACCACCAGATTTAGACTGTGGAGATATCCCTCAGAAGAATTTCACAGTATTGCAACCTGATCCTCATCGATTTGATGGAGATAAGGATGGAATAGGATGTGAAAGTTAAGAATGGAATTAGTTATGTGCATCTCGTTCTATTGCAAACTTTTTTGAATCCAGTGCAGATTCTGAAATAATCTCCAGTCTGCTAATAGGTAAAAGAACAGTCATGTTCTCATATGTAGAAGAATCTGCAGGATCTTTTGCATGTACAATCTGAACATATACCCGCATAGGATTCCACATTGAGGATTTTTTCTCGATCATTGCCTTGATTTTTGCATAAGTTCCACCTTGACTCATGCCAGAGCGATAAATCCCAAAGTTTTCTCCAGATTTATCAGGCTCCTCATAGACACAAATTGCATATGTGCCATCATCATTTTCAACAAAGGTAAGATGAACAAGTTTTGGATTCCATGTTTTGATAATTTCAGCAATCTTGGTAGCTTCATCTATCTCAACAAATAACGGAACTGCAATGGGATTTCCAGCATGAGTTCTCCATGCAAGTCCATAGAAATTGCCATACCATGAAAATTTTGCATCAACCATGTCGCTCTTTAATGATTCGGGTGACTTTGCTTTTTTACTCTTTGTTGAGATAAAGGGAAAGCCCCCCATTTAGTCACAAATTATGCGATATAACTAAAGTAAGGATTAAAGCTTGTTTGAGATTAATTACAAACAATCAGTAAGATAGTAGTATGTGATAGTATGAATAGACAACTTCTTGGTGGTGTCTTTGTGTGAGGGTCTGTCCTTCATCCACCAATG
>JANQNM010000097.1 GCA_028279625.1 Candidatus Nitrosopumilus sp.
GGAATGGGCTTTGAAAAAGCACCAGAAGAAGATGATATCGTCATGGAGGAAAGTGGAGTCAAAATCCTAGTTGACACCTACAGCGTTGACCATCTTAAAGGTGCAAACGTAGACTATATTGAAAGCCTAATGGGCTCTGGATTTAAAATCAACAATCCAAATGTTACAAAATCCTGTTCATGTGGTCACTCATTTAGCACTGAATAAATCAAAATAATTTTTCATTTTTAGAATCTTCTAGCGTTTGCTATGCAAGCATATTTTTTGAAAATTTCTAGAATTTCAGTGCAAATTTTTGCGATACCCTCATATATCGAAAGCAGAGACTCAAAATATGATAATTAAGGAGATGAATAATTTATGCCTCAATCAGGAATTGTCAAATATCATGTTAAACTTTCCTATGAAGTTGATGGGCTCGTTGAAAGAGCAGACATAATTGGAGCAATCTTTGGCCAAACAGAAGGTCTGTTAGGTCCAGAGATGAATCTAAATGAACTGCAACGAGTTTCAAAAGTAGGTCGCATAGAAGTCAATGCCAAATCTACAGCAAACACTACATCTGGTGATGCGTTAATCCCAATGAGTACTGATATTGATACTTGTGCATTAATTGCAGCAGGAATCGAAAGTATCGATAAGGTCGGTCCATTTGACTGTTCATTTAGATTAGATGCAATTGATGATGTAAGAGCTGCAAAGAAAGACGATATTGTAAAACGTGCTAAAGAAATCAAGCAAAAATGGGCAACAAAAACTGTCAGTGAAGGAGAAAGTATGCTAAATGATGTTCACCAAGGTGATACTGGAAAACTATCAACATATGGTTCATCCAAACTAACATGTAGTTCTGGTGTCTTTGATTCTAACTGGGTAATTCTTGTTGAAGGAAGAGCCGATGTAATCAATCTTCTAAGAGCAGGATATGACAACGCATTAGCAATTGAAGGTGCAAAAATTGATGAGTCTATCAAAGAACTATGTACTTCTAAAGATAATGTTGTTGCATTTCTAGACGGAGACAGAGCAGGCGGATTCATCCTAAAAGAACTCAAATCTGTTGTTCCAATTGATTACGAATTAAGAGCAGATACTGGTGTGGAAGTTGAAGAATTAACTCCACAAAGAATTGATGAAATTCTAAAACCAGTAGCTGAAGAAATCAAAGGAGGAAAACCAGCACCATCTCTCAAAAGTGAAGATGATAAACCACTAGCAGATATGGCAGCAAAGATTTTCCCAAATCTTAACGAAACCCTTGAAGCAGTTGCACTAGACAATGATCAAAATGAAATTTTCAAGGTTCCAATCAGTGAAGTAGTAAGTAAATTATCTACTCAATCTGGAATCAAATACCTTCTATTGGATGGTATCATCACTCAGAGATTATTGGAAGGTGCCAAAAATGCAGGCATTGAATGTGTAGTTGGCCATAGAGTTGCTAAACTATCAAACTCTGATGGAATGACATTGAAAACATTCGGTGACTTGGGCGTAGTATAGGATTTCTAGATGACTGAACTAAAGATTCAGCACATCCTAACTCTCTCTTATCTTCTGTCTAAAGGAGCAAAACACAACTATGTTACAATTACGACCTCTTCACTTGGAAAAAATATCAAAAAATCACAGCAAGCTGCATCAAAACACTTGCTTGAATTAGAACAAAATCAATTCATTGAAAGAATAATCAGTGGTAGAAATATCTCAGTAAAAATCACATCAAAAGGATTTTCTGAAATGGTGAAACTTTCTTCAATTCTGCAAAAAAGTCTAGATTCTTCTCCAACTCATGTAGAATTGAAGGGGACCTTGGTTTCTGGAATGGGTGAAGGTGCATACTATATGGGATTAAAAGGATACACAAAACAATTCAAATCAAAAATTGGATATGTTCCATTTCCTGGAACTCTTAATGTTAGATTAGATAAGAAAATTCACCAAGAAGCAATCAAGCAATTTGAAACATTAGATGGTGTAAAAATAAAGAGTTTTTCTGATGGAAAGAGAACTTATGGTTGGGTTAAATGCTTCCAGGCAAAGATAAACAACTCAATTCGTTGTGAATTAATAATTCTTGAGAGAACTCATCATGATGACTCTATCATTGAATTAATCTCTAAAGTTTGCATAAGAAAATCAGCAAAGCTAAAAGATGGCTCAAAAGTTTCTATTAAAATTCCAATAAATTCCTAAATCCCGTGAATGGATTCTCCGTATTCTTTTTGAATTTTGGAACTAGAACTATCTGGAATTGGTGATTGCAATCTTGCAACCTCTGCATCAAGTTCAATCCTCTTACATCCATCTGTAATGAATTTCTCCTGATGAACTTGATCATATCCTAATGCAATAATCTGTGGTCTGACACGATTTACTGTCTTAAAGATATCATCTTCTTGACCTACTAAACACAAATCTACCATTGAAAGAGAATTCACTAATTCTTGCCTCTGTTCTTGTGAGTGCAATGGTGATCTCTTCTTCATCTTTACAGCAGTATTGTCAGTTGCTACAACTACAACAAGGACATCTCCTAATTCTTTTGCTGCATTTAGTGTGTAAATATGACCTGGATGAATAATATCAAAAACACCCCCTGCTAGAACTACTCGTAATGAGTTTCTTCCACTCTCAGTAATTGTAATCCTATCTTCATTTACAAACTGATTTTGAACTAATTCGTCTATTGCAGAATTAATAGCATCATCTGATAGCAAACTTTTACTTTTAATCACATCTAATGGATTACTGCCATTAATCTGGCATACATACATTGTACAAAGAATTTGTTTTTGATTGGACTCCAACATTTCTATATTTTTAGACCCTCTCTTTAATTCATCGCTAAGAATTACATCTTAGGATCAAAGCCTTTTGCTAATCTTAATGCATCAACTAGACCATCTGCATACCCAATGCTTAGAATTGCTACTTCATCTTGACCATCTTCAAGGAATTTCTCTGCATCTTGTATGTATAATTCCGCATTTTCCAAGATTGTCTGAAATTCTTTCTGATCCTTATAGTATGGTTCAACTTCTTCAAGTGCTTCTCTAACCATTGGAACATACTTTTCCATCATCTGAATTGAAATTTTCTTTGTCTTCTCAGAATTATCTTGTGGGCTGTCTAAGCATTTGCCTAAAATTTTCAATGCATCAGATTCTGTAAAATGTAATCTTCCAGGAATAATAACAGTATGTGGTGGTTTGCCAAAATCAATTTTTTTGAGGCTAGCTATTTTGCCTGAGATAATTTGTTGATCTTTGAATCCTATTCTTGATGCAACAATGGCAAAAGTAGATGATTCTATAACTTTTCTTCTTTGTCCTTTTTCAGTTTCTAATAATCCATTTAGGGCATCCTTGGGATCCAAAAAGAAATCTTTGTCTTGATTATATTCTAAAAGGAGTACTGTATGATTCCCTTCGATAATATTTTTGTAAATAACATAGTATGGAGTTGTAAGTGATTTCATATCACTCATAATTGTAGCAATTCTTCCAACTTTGTAAAAATGCAAACCACATTCACCAATCATTGACGTTAAAGAAGATGATGCATGAATGGAGACTGTCTTTATTTTTTCTTCAATGGCTCTTGCTCTTAATTCAATGTGAGTTGTAGCGATGTAAGGATCTCCATATGATAAAAGAACAACCTTCTTTTTCTTTGCATTTTTTAAAATTTCATTTCCATCTTCCACTAGCCATCTTTTTGCAGGTTTGAATTCTCCTTTAGTTGCTTTTTTGATTTTTATCAAATCTGATTTTCCAATGGGGCTTGTAAATTGCTCTAAATAGATAACATCAGCTTTTGCTAGAACGTCAAGTGCTTCATTAGGAATTGATTTGAATCCTGAAATTCCTAAACCGATAAACCAAAGCATTATTGCATCTTTTTGTCATGTAATCGTTTTATGTGATGCAAAGTCTTCTTGAGAATTTCTATTCCTCGTAAATATTCATCAATTGATACTTTTTCATCTATTGTGTGAGCTTCATGTGGATCACCCGGTCCATATGTTACAACTGGAATTCCCCAGTTAGTTCCAAGTACATTCATGTCTCCTGTTCCTGTTTTTCTGATTAGTTTTGGTCGTGAGTTCTCTGCTTCCATAATTCCAAGTGTTAATGCTCTTACCAGTGGTGAGTTGTGTGCTGCCTCAAATGGTTCTGTCTCATCAAGTATGGAGTAAAATGCTTCAACCTGTCTTTCTTCGGCAATCTCTTTTACTAAATTTGAAATTTTTTGCTCTATTGTTTTACAGTTCATATCTACTGGAATTCTGATATCAAATACTGTCTCACATTCTTTTGGAGTTATGTTGTGACTAGTTCCTCCTTTAATCTCAGTCATTGTACATGTTAGAAGCATTCCTTTTGTTCTGTCTTCTTGATTTTCTTCTAATCTATCCTTGAGTTTATTTACAAATACCATGGATTCTTGAATTGCATTTTTAGATAACCATGGTGCACTTGCATGAGAACTGTCTTCTACACTT
>JANQNM010000015.1 GCA_028279625.1 Candidatus Nitrosopumilus sp.
TGGTTTTAGTTTTTGAAGTGCCAAAACAAACACAATTGCAGCAAGGGTCTTTTCACCACCACTAATTGATGTTGATTCTCTTTTTGGTTTGTTAGGGAATTGAATAAGATAAGAGATTCCTGAATTAAATATGTCATCTTCATTTTGTAATTCTAGCCAAGCATTTCCACCAGTCATTTTGTTGAAGATCAATCTAATTTCTTTGTCAACCTTATCAAAGGCATCCAAGAAGGTTTGGCGTTTATCTTTTTCAATATCTTCAATGAATTTTACAATAGAATTTCTTTCCTCTTCAAGTGAATTCTTTCTTGTAGACATTGAGCGATAGCCATAAGATACTTCAAGATAAGTTTCAGGAGCTTTGGCGTTTAGTGCATTAAGCGAGCCGAGTTCTGTAGAGAGTCCTTGAACAATAGAGTCAACATCAAACGTTTCCATATCTTTGCTAAAGCCAAAGGCATTGAGAATTTGCTGTAATTTAGCCTCATTTTCAATTAAATCACGTAAATCACGATTAAGAGAATCAGATTGTCTTTCTAGAGTATTGATTTGTTTTGTCAATTCTCTGTCCTTATCAGATAATATTTTGAGTTTATCATCAAATTCTTTAAGTTGACCAATTGACGAGCCAGAAGTTGAGATTAATTCTTGTTCTTTTTCTCTTAATTGAACAAGAATTTCATTTTTAGATCCTTTTTGTTTTTCTAATTCTTGAATTTTAGTTTCTAACTCCTGTTTTTCAAGATTCAATGAAGTTTCTTCTTCAAATAATCTATTAGATTGGGATTTTTCTCTATTATCTTGTGTTTGTAGAGTTGTTAATTGAGAAGATTTATCTCTGTATTCATTCATGATGGTAGTATAGAGTTTTTCTACTTCAGCTTTCTTTGAATTAATACTAGACAATTCATTTGCAATTCGTGCTTGCTCTCCACTAGCATAATTTTCTTCAACAATTGAAATTCGTTGATTTAGTGAATCGATATGAGATTCATTTGTTGATAATTCAGATTCTATTGATAAATTACGTGAGTTTAATTCAGAAATTCTTTTTGTAAGCTGTTCTTTCATACTCATTGCAGAAACTATTCGAGATTTTAGATTAGCATAATTCTCATTTGTAGATGTCAATGATTTTTCAGAAATAGATAGTCTTTCAGTATTTGATTGTATTGAATTTTCTAATTTTTTCAAAGTATGTTTCTTCTTTAGCATATATTTTTTGATCAAACTAATTGATTGGAATAGACCATCAATATCACTACTCATGGAAATGAGTTTGGTTAGTTTTGAAATTTTTGAGTTAATGTCAATTACAACAGTACCTCCTTTTGCTTCAAAATATTCTCCGTCCATCGTAACTGCTTTGTAGCCAGATTGTGAAACATTGTAGGCAGATTCCCTTGTTTCAGTTAGCACAATATTGCCAAATAGGAATGTTTTGAGTGCAGAATATGCAGGATTACACTTCACATAATCAGAAAGCACGCCCAAAACGCCAGATTCTTTTGGTAAATTGAGTTTGAATTTTGGAATAGCGTCAAGTGGAATTATTTTTAATTTTGGAAGTTTTTTGCTTCTTGCAACTTCAGCAATCCCAAGCAATGTTGCAAAGTCTTTAACAACAATTGCCTTTATCCAATCAGAGCTTACAGCTAAAACTGAACGTTCGTATTTCTTATCCCAAGAAACCATTTCATAGACTAAACCTTCTATTCCAAGTTTATCAGCATCTTCTTTTAATTTTGCAACAGTGTAATCTTCATGCATAAATCCTTTGACTGTTTTAATTTTTGATTCATACTGATTTGCTGCTTTGTTAGATTTTTCTAAGATTAAACTTAGTTCATCCATGTCATTGTTAATTTTTGTTTTACGTACATGTAATTTTTTGATTCTTGATTTTAATTCAGTTATTGTTGCATCATGATTTTTCATCATGGATTCTAATTGAGATTTGTAACCACTTAGTTTTTGTATATCTTGTTCTAATTCATCAAACTTTGAGGTGTTTGATTTTATTTTGATATCAGATTCTTCTTTTTCGTGTTGGATTTTTGAAAATTTTAATTTTGCATCGTTTAATTGTTGTGTGAGTGTTTTAATTTTATTATCAATTTCAGATTTTTTTGCAGCAGCTTCTGATTGTTCTGTTAAAATTTTATTTCTTTGAGAGTCTACTATTTCTAAATCAGCATTAATTTTATTTTTCTTAACATTTGTTTCTTCAATTGATTCTTTAATTTTTAGAATTTGTGTATCTATGTCACTTCGTGCATTTTCTACTTCTTCTAACTCTGTTTTTATTTCAGGAATTCTGTTGTCAATTTGTCCCATTCGCTTTTTCGATGCAGAGATTGCAGTATTGTCAATTTCATATTGTTCCATAGCAGAACTGATTTCCGCATCAAGAGCAGCTTTTGCTTGGCTGTAATCATTTGCTTCGGCCATAAGTTTTGATTTTTCAGTTTCAAGAGAACCAATCTCTGTGCGTAATATTTTCCGTTCTTCGTCTAATTGTGTAATATCAGTGGTAAGTGTGCGTAATGTGGTTTCTTTACTTTCTTTTTGGCTTGAAATTACCTTCATTTTATTTGCAGCAGAGATTGCCTTGTATCGATTTAGTTCTCTTTCAAGAATATCATGGCGTAATTTCTGATTTCTTTCTTCTTCAAGTTCATCAATCCGTTTTTTGATTTCACCCATTTTGGCAAGTGCAATTTCAAGTCGTCTGTCTGCTTCATCAAGTTGTTTTGTAGCCTCTGTCTTTTTTTCATCAAAGTATGATAATCCAATCAAATCTTCAATCGTCTTTCTTTTTTCTTCAGATGTAAATTCAGAAATTCTAGTTACAGTTCCTTGTTGAACAGCATTTAGTTGGCCCAAACCAGCATTTGCCATATCTAGCAGATCAAGGATATGACTTCGGTTAGTTTTCTTTTTGTTAAGATAGTAAGTATTTTCTCCATTTGCATCCATTTCTCTTGTAATTTCAACGACATCAGTATCAACAGGAATTTTTCTATCAGAATTATCAAAATGAACGCTAGACCTGGCCATTTTTGGTCCACGTCTTTGGCCTTCAATATCATGAATAAGAGATCGTAATTTATCAACTCTCATAACTTTTGGTTTATTTTCACCCATTGCAAAAATGATAGCATCTAGGATGTTGCTTTTTCCAGAACCATTAGGGCCTGAGATCGAAACTAATCCAGGTTCAAAGTGAACCGTAGTATTTTTGAATCCAAATGATTTGAATCCAAAGATCTCAACTTTTTTTACATGAACCAATAAGAATAATTTCTTTTTTGGTAGGATAATCGATGGTTAACAAGTTTAATTGACATAATTGCATAATTTTTCTTGTTATGCTATGATTTTTTTCGTAAGGGAGATGTGTGCCTACCTATAATTATGAAGAGTGTTTTTCTTAATTTGTGACAAAATTAGGATTAATTCAAACAATTTCATATGGATCTAATGAAAAAGGGATCGAGCAAGTTTCTAAACTATTAAAGAAATTAGGCAGACAAGAAACAGATATCGTTTGCTTGCCTGAGCAGTGGCTTCAAAATAATGAGATTTCAGATTTTGAACTAGAATTTGCTGAATTCAAAAAAATTGCTAAAGAATTTTCCATGACAGTCATTCCAGGCGCATTTTATGACATTTCAAACAGCACAATCTCAATCATATCTCCAGTTATTGGTCCAAAAGGAGAATTCATTGGAAGACAAGAGAAGATTCATCCCTTTGATTATGAGAAAGACAATGTAAAGCCTGGAAAAGAGGCTAAGATTTTCAATACTGCATGCAAATTTGGAATCATAATTTGCTATGACATGGTGTTTCCAGGTGTGGCAAACACACTTGTCAAAAAAGGAGCACAAGTTCTGATTTCTCCTAGCAGAATCGTTAGGAGAGGCATTGAACCATGGAAAATGTATGTTCAAGTGAGGTCACTTGAAAATAGAGTACCAATTTTAGGGGCAAATGTTGAGAATAGGAGATTTGGTGGAAATAGCATCATTGTCGATTTGGCAGAAAATAACAAAGTAGTCAATCCCAGAATTTTTACTTTAAAGGGAGAATCATCATTAGCAAAAAATTTTGATTTGAAGAAATATGAAAAAAGTAGAAAAATCAGATTTTCAGATTCAAATAGATTTCAATAATTATTCGCCTGCAACAAACTTTTCACATGCCGCTTTTGCTGCAACATCAGAAGTTTGTTCAATTGGGTGTTTCATAAGATAAGCGCTTGCAGGTTTTATTGGTCCTCCAACACCTCTATCAATTGCAATCTTTGCTAATCTAATAGCATCAATTACTATTCCTGCAGAATTTGCTTTGTCATCAACATCTAAACGGACTTCCATATTGTATGGAATATTTGCCCATTGACGACCTTCAATTCTCATGAACATGAGTTTTGTGTTTCCTAAGAAAGGAATGAAATCAGAAGGTCCAACGTAGATTTGATCATCATCAAGTCTCTCATCTAGTTGACTTTGAACACTTTCAGTTTTTGAGATCTTTTTAGAAACAAGTCTTTCTTGTTCTTTCATATTTAGAAAATCAGTATTTCCACCAACATTGATTTGGTATGTTTTTTCAATCTTGGTTCCTCTATCATTACAAAGTTTTGCTAATGTTCTATGAACAATAGTAGCACCTACTTGACCTTTGATATCATCTCCAATACAAGGAATGTTTTTCTCTTCAAACTTTTTTGCCCATTCTGGGTCTGATGCAATAAATGAAGGAATACAATTTACAAAGGCAGTGTTAGTATCAAGACATACTTGAGCCCAAAACTGTGTGACTTTATCAGAGCCTACAGGTAAATAAGATACAATAATTTCAGCTCCAGTTTCTTTGATAATTTTTTTAGCTTCTTCTGCTATCTGTTCATCAGTTTTAGTACTCTTGATTGGCTTTACTCTATTTTCAACCCACAGTCCAACTCCATCTAATACAGGACTTTCATGTACAATTCCATTTGTTTTTGGCATTTCATCTTTAGGAATCCAATCAACCATGTTTGGGTATTCGTAAATAGCTTCATTGATTGGTTTTCCAACTTTGTTTTCACCTACATCGAATCCACAAACAAAATCAATGTCATGAATTCCATAACCTGCTAATTTATCATGAATAATTCCAATAACTTGTTGAGAAGGGTTTTTTCTATAATACTCGATTCCTTGAATTAATCCCGAAAAACAATTACCAATTCCAACTAAACCTACTTTGATTCTATCTGCCATTCGAAAACTGGTGTAATTGGGCGGGTTTAAAGTTTTCTTAGATAGTTAAGAAATTGATTTCAATTAAAGGCAGAATTTTATATTTGGTAACAACGAATCAAACCAATGGTAGATCCAGGTAGACCGGTCAAAGATATTGAAATTGATGAAAATTCATCAATAGAAAAAATTTTTGCAGAGTTGTCTCAATCAGGAGGATTTGAATCGGTAAATCTTTCTGACGGATTAGAAATTTTGACAACAATGATTTCCGATCAGAATTGTCTGAAATTTGTCTCATTTGTTGGAGCAGTTGTTTCAACAGGATTAAGAGGAATTATCAAAAACATGATCAAAAACAAATGGTTTGATGTTGCCATCACAACATGTGGTGCATTAGATCATGATATTGCAAGACATTTCTCACATTACAAAGAAGGTTCATTTACTATGGATGACAGAGAACTTGCAGATCAAGACATCCACAGATTAGGGAATGTTTTGGTGCCTATGGATAGTTATGGTCCTCTAATTGAAGAAAAAATGCAGGCATTTCTAGAAGAAGAGTATCAAAAGGGCACAAAAGAAATGACCACATCTGAAATTTGTAAGATGATTGGAAAACATCTTGGTGAGGATTCATTTCTTTATTGGGCTTACAAAAACGATGTAGATGTTGTTGTACCAGGAATCATGGATGGAGCAGTAGGTAGCCAA
This sequence comes from Candidatus Nitrosopumilus sp., assembly GCA_028279625.1. Classification (GTDB taxonomy): domain Archaea; phylum Thermoproteota; class Nitrososphaeria; order Nitrososphaerales; family Nitrosopumilaceae; genus Nitrosopumilus. The sequence continues at coordinate 5,970 of JANQNM010000015.1, forward strand.
ATTTGGTTATTCACACAAAAGCATAATGATTTTAAACTAAACATGGCTGGCGATGCAAATTTGTTATCAGGTCTAATTTTCAAAGCTGAGAAATCAGGAGCATTTATGATTGGTGGAGGAATATCAAAACATCACACACTATGGTGGAATCAATATCGAGAGGGTCTCGATTATGCATTTTACATTACTACAGCTCAAGAATTTGATGGCAGTCTTAGTGGTGCTCTAGTAAGAGAAGCAATCTCATGGGGCAAGGTTACACAGAAAGCAAAACAAGCAACTCTTCATGCAGAAGTAACAACAATTCTACCATTCATTTATGCCGCACTTGTTTCAAGATTAAAAAACTAGGTCCAAAAATAGATAAAAATTATTATTCTATGAAAGCAAAAATTGATCATTGTATCCTAGAATTAGAATTAAAGAATTAAAAAAAATAGATTTGGAAGGAGGTTATCTAATAGATGGTTTCCCTTCTGTGGGATTTAGCAGTGCAATTGCAACAGAGTCCATGATACATACTTCTCAATTTGAATTAGCAGGAGTAATTGATTCAGATGCATTTCCTCCAATAAGTGTAGTTAAAAACGGTAAACCAAATTATCCAACAAGAGTTTTTGTGAATGAAAATTTGAAAGTAGGAGTTTTTCTATCTTATCTAACACTTGAACAATCATTGCACAGAGTTGCAGCAAAAACTATGCTAAAATGGGCAAGCAAACACAAAATCAAATTAATTGTTAGCAGTGTGGCAATTAAAGCTCCAGGCAGTAATGAAGAAATGATTGGTATTGGCAGTACTGAATCTGCAAGAGATAAAGTAAGAGATGCAGGTCTGAAAGTTCTTGAACATGGAACAGTTCCTGGAATTCCAGGAATGTTGCTTAATGAAGGCAGTATTTCAGGACAAGATGTAGTAGTATTAATTTTCCATACTGATGGAGAGGGACCTGATTTCAAATCCAGCGCACAATTATGTCTTGCAATGTCTCAATTAATTCCAGGAGCATCATGTGATATTCCTTCACTTCAACAAGAAGCAGAAAAAGCTGAAGAAGTTATCAAAGAAGCTCAAGAAGAATCTAAACATCTTAAAGATTCAATGTACATGTAGACTCAAGTTTATTTCATAAACTAATGAATCAATATTGGAAATAATGACACAGTTTCTAGAATTTGCATTTTTAGTAATTGTTGTTTCAGCATCAGGAGTAATGGCTCCTGGGCCACTTTTTGCAGCAAATGTTTCATACGGACTGCGGGAAGGAGGCAAATCAGGACTCAAAATGGCAGTAGGTCACACTATTGTTGAATTCCCACTTGTGATATTACTAGGAATTGGAGTATTCTCATTAGAATTATTTCCAGATTTTAGGACAATTATTTCCGTTCTAGGTGCAATTACATTATTTGTTTTTGTAGGATTGCAAATTCGTACTACTTTTCGTGAAAAAGATGTCACTATATCAAAACCAAAACATGGACCACTGATTACAGGAATTGCACTTAGTGCATTAAATCCATTTTTCATTATTTGGTGGCTAACAATTGGATTCAAATTGATTTCGGATGCAATGCTGGTTTGGGCATTTGGTGGAATTTTGATCATGTTCGGTTTGCATATTTGGATGGATTTTGCATGGTTAGGAACGGTATCAACACTTGCAGCTAAAAGTAAAAAAATTCTTTCGAATAGAAATTACAAATTATTAATGATGGGGTTAAGTTTAATGTTGGTTTATTTTGGAATTACATTTTTGATAGACGTGATTTATCCACAATCCAATATTTCTATTTGAGGAGAACACTCATCATTAAACAAATCTATTTTTTCAACGATTTCTTCACAAAGTTCGGGATCAAGTGTTTGTTCGTAAGAATCAATCTGATTGATTAACATCATATGATCAATTCCACAGGAATTTCCTGAAAATACAAAAAATATCAATCCGAAAAAAATCACAAATCCAATAATGATAATATATTTTTGATTAGTTTTTTGAAATGTCAATTTCTATTGTTGAGACATTACGCTGTTTCCCATCTTGAGAAGTCAGAGAGTCAGACGAAATTCTCACATCACTAACAACATAACCAACAGAATCCATTCTTTTAACAATCATTTGAGATACATCAACAGCTTGAGTGATTCTTTTTCCTCTTGCTTTAATGGTCACAGTAGGTCTTGTTGAAAGTTGTGTTAATGTTGCAGAAACATAAGTCATGATAGGTTTTGTGCCAACAAAAATTACATCACGTTCTTCAGTTGGTTTTTCAGCAGAGTGTTCTGGTTCAGGTGTTGATTCTGGTTCAGGTGTTGGTTCTGGTTCAGGTGTTGGTTCTGGTTCAGGTGTTGGTTCTGGTTCAGGTGTTGGTTCTGGTTCAGGTGTTGGTTCT
>JANQNM010000023.1 GCA_028279625.1 Candidatus Nitrosopumilus sp.
GTGTAAGTTAGATTTCTTACATACTAGTGATAATATGAAAAATTTCATTAATTTTAACGTGAAGAAACTCCCTTTGTCTAGGTATAATTCTCCTAAAAACAGGAGAGCTATCTCTACTGTAGTTTCGAGTGCTATTTTGATTTCAGCTGTGGCAATAATGGGTACAATGCTAGTTGCTTGGTCAAACACTAATCTTTTCACAAAACAAGTAGCTATGGAAGCTTCATTCAATGAAAAAATGAATAAGTTAAATGAAAATCTGTTAATAGAATATGTCTGGTTTGGGACAGGTCCTTCTGTTGTAAATGTAACTCTAAGTAATATAGGTGAAATTGGTCTTAACGTAACTTCCATACAACTAGAAAATTCAACTGACACTTTGATATTTTCAATAACAGACGGTGGAATTGCCCCTGATGATGAATACTCACTTGAAGAAACTTACTATTGGAATTCTGGGGAAACTGTTGATTTTTCAGTATTCACAGAACGTGATAATATTTTCACGTCTCAAGAGGTGACATAGAATGTTCAAAAAACGACGTGGTCTTAGTGCAATAATTGGTGGAGTTTTTGTTGTGATTATTATTTCCACTGCAATCACATACACAACTTATACAATGAATCAAATGACTCAACTAGCAGAAACTGTTGAGGCAAAACAAGTAACAGATCTTCAAAGAACTACTGAAGAATTTGAAATTTTGAAAGTTAGAACTGATAATAACAAGTTTAACATGACTGTTCAAAACACAGGTAATTTTCCAATACATCTTAATCGAATGTGGATTGAAAATACCACTGATTCTACATGGCCTATAGGGAAATATGATTTGGATTTTTCATTGGCTCCAGGAAATGCCACTAAAAACATAGGTCAAAACCTTGATCTTTTTGCTCTTGATTCTCAATCTTATCAAGTTCAATTAGTAACAGACCGTGGAAATTCAAAACAAGTAGTAATGAATTCTGTTGGTACCACTTCTTTGTATTTACGATTAACTGCAACACCGGCTGTAATGCCTACAACATTTTCAACAACTGTAACTTTGGAGGTGATTAACACTGGAACTACACAATTGGTAAATTTACAACCTAATATGGTTGCAGTTACAACTCCTGTGTGTAATTCATGTAGTTTTGTAGAAGAACAGTCAGCAACTCCATCAAGTTTTGATTCTTTAGATCCTGGCGACACTGCAATTTTTGAATGGGTTTATTCATTTGAAGGTGATAATAATGATACAATATTATTTGAAGCAGGAATACTAAATGATGTAAGAACTGATACTTTTACAGTTGCTTTACAAACAATTGAATCTGCATTAAACGCAGATATTGCTTTAGAATCTGGTGGTGTTGGTGATCAATCCCTCTTAGGTGATGATGTCTTGATTTTCCATGAAGAAACCACTGCAACATCTGGCGGTACCGCATATCAAATGTATTCAGGTTCTCCTGATGGAGGAGATAATGGTGATCGAATTTCATTACATAATGAAATTCCTCATTTCTTTACCAATAATGGTTCACAGACAATCACTGTACCAGCTGGTGATTGGGATATTGCAATGCAACTAAAAAGTCAGGCTGTGGTTGATGATACTGATAGTAATTTTGATATGATTTTCCATTTTGAGGATGGACTTGGAAATGATCCGGATAATTCTGAAGGTGATTCTAGTAGGGATTTGGCAGGATGTGGTGCAAATGAGCAAACTTGGCAAGTAACTGCTGACAACAATGATGCAGAAGAAGATGATAATGGAAACATGAGTCTCTATAGTGGTGATCTTGAATTTCCTGAAGAAACCAATGGTGATGAAAATACTATTGGTTTGAGATATACTGGTATCAATTTAGTAGAAGATACTGTCATTAATAGTGCATATCTGGATTTTTACCCTGATGCAAGTGACTCTGGTACAATTTACACAAGAATTTACGGTGAACTTCACGAAAATTCACCTGCATTTGGTACAGGAAATAGTGATATTTCAGGTCGTACGAAAACAACTGCATATGTTGATTGGACCATATCTTCGTCATGGTCTCAGAATACACGAAGTGCTGCAACAGTTTCTCCAAACCTTGCATCTATTGTTCAAGAAATTGTAAATCAAGAACAATGGGAATCCGGAGATAGCATTGTATTCATAATTGAAAGATTGCAAAACTCTTCACAAAGAGAAGGAAAACCTCATGATGATGATGATTGGAATGACGATAACACAACTGAATTGACTATTAATTGGGGTCAAGATGGACATCCTGATTGGGAAACTGATCAAGGACCTCATGGTTCCGGAGTGTTTAGATTTGATGGAACCTCTCAATGTTTTCTTAGTTCAAATACTGTCTCAAGTAGCGATGGCAACAACATAGGGGATAATCATGTTAGCACAGGATTATGGTTTAAGACTGATGGAAATGATCAGGTAACAACTGAACAAATTTTGTTTGAATGGGTTGATGACAATACATGTCCTGATTGTGAACACTATAGATTATCATTAACGGGAAATCCTAATGGTGGAAAATTATTGTTTTCTTACTCTCCAAGAGATGCTGCTAGTAGTACTGTTACCTGCCAATCAACAAATGAATATGATGATGAAAACTGGTATTACGTTATTGTTCATAAAGATTCAACCGGAAGTTATGATGATTGTGATTTGAGAATTTATGATACTACAGGAACTCAACTTGAAGAAATCCATGTAGATGACAATGTACAAGATCAAAATGTCCAAGTTGATGGAACCTATTGGTCTCTTGGCGCCGATAATGATGGAGAAGAGAAATTTTTCAAAGGATGGATTGATGATTTAATTCATTGGGATGATAATGAATTAAACGAAAACGAAATGGATGCAGTCGCTAGAACAAATTATGGAAATGGTGCACACAAATTTGATCTTACGTTAGATTTAACTGATCAAGATGGGGATTTTGTTTCAAATATTTATACCAGTGTTGAGCCCCTGACTACCAAATTCGCAGATTCAAAAAACGGTGGAAATAATGATGATTGGGCATATTCTCAAGTAAACATGACAATGGCATTAAGTGAAGTTGTTATTGGTGCAAACCAAAGATTAGATTTGTATTTTGATTGGGAAGATGATGAGGCAGGAGTTTGGGAAGCCTTAGAAGTCGAGATGAAAATTGATGATACTAGTATGAATAACCCTTACCCTAGTTTTATGCAGATTCCATATCCTGATAATCCATTCCCAACATACTATGTACATGATAATGATGATGAATTCAAAGTATTTGTATCAAATACTGGTGTAGATGGAATTTTTATGACTTATCAGGGAACTAGAGTTAATTTCAACGGAACAAATGGAGCATTTGCTGGAATTGTTGATAGTGTAAATGGTACAAGTGGAGATTATGTTTTGAGTGAAGACAGAGATAGCATTCACATTCCAGCAGGCGAATTAGGAGAAGTATGGTTCCATCAAGCTACTGATATTCCTTCAAATGATGAATCAGGAACAAAACCTTCCCCTGGTCTTTATACCACCACTGTTTGGATTCAAGGGTACTCCGATCGTGGAGAGACCTTCACTCGCTCAGTTGTTATAGGCACAGTTGAGATTGTGGAATGATTCTTAGGCGTGAAAAATGGTGTAATATTGCGGAACATACAACTTTTAATGTAATTTTTACGTAGTTTGAGATCAGATGCAATCTGCAGAATCTAGTGATAATAAGGCCAAAGAGGCTCCAGAACAAACAGCTCCAGAACAAACAGCTCCAGAACAAACAGCTCCAGAACAAACAGCTCCAGTAGAGCCAAATGATGTTAATGCAAAAACTTTATCACAACTTAATACTCTGATGGAAGAATCTCTACAAATTTATGAATTAGAAGATCAAAAAACAAATGTCATTGATGATTTACATGATGCACTTCAAGTAATTACTGAATTCTTGAGATTTTCAACAAATGTTCATCCAGGAATTTTTAATCTTCCTCCTGATTCATCTATTACTCTTCTACCAAACTTAAAATTAATTATCAAATTGGCAAATGGTAAAACTGAAACAAAGAAATTCACTGATTATGATCCTGAAATAATTACACAAATTGTAGAATATGTTACACCACAATTACTAGAATTAATACAAGCTCAAAAGGCATATCTTACAGAAAAGATTACTTTCTTACGAACTGCTACAAAACAATTAAGCACTTTGAGTCAATTAAAAGAAAATTTACCTACAATTGTAATGCCTAAAGAGGATACATAAATTTGAAAGCTCTGATTGAAAGATTCAATTCAGTCAATTCTCTAAAAGCAAATTTAGAAAAAGAAATTGAAGATACAGAAGTAACTATTCAAGAATATTCTAACATGTTAGGAGAAAAGATTAGAGTTAATGAAGAATCATCATCTGAGGATCCTGAATTTCTAGCATTAAAAGCAAAATTAGAAGGAACTCCTGATAAAAAATCAAAAACTGATGATAAAAAAACTGATTCAAAAAATCAAAAAACAAAATCTCCAACTAAAAAAAGTGTTGAAAAAAAGAAAAAGTCAAAAAAAGGTCTTAGTGATAAATGGTACAATCTAAATGAAATCCTAGTCTATAATGGAATGGGCTTGAAAGGTGAACTAGAATTATATTTCAAGGCTATCGATGAATTAAAATCAAAACTTGAAAATCTCCAACGAACATTGGCCACTCTAAATAATGTAATTGAAAAAGGCCTCAAGGGAGATATGGGCTGTATAGCATTTAGAGGCGCAGAAGGTATTTTGGAAGTTACATTTCTAAAATCCTCAGGATTGAGAGAAAATTTCTCTCTAAAATCGATCTATTCAGGAGATGCAATTCCTGTTGAAAACATAGTCAAAATAGGAGTTTGAGACTAGTTCATGCGTAATTTTACTATTAATTCATTACAAAATACTGACAAAAACGATCAAATCGATCTAAGAAATTTAGCTATATCACAATATTATCTAGTAGTTTCTAAAGGAGGATCCTGAAAAAACATGGCAAAAGAAACAATTCAAACATCAGTATTTGACTCTACACCTGACTCACAGATGTATGAATACAAATTATCTGTAGAAAAAGTACAAGCTGAATTATTACAATATGGATTAACCTCTAACCAAAGTAAAGTCTTCATTTATCTTGGAAAGTATGGCTCAAAAACTGCTCCTGAAGTATGTAAGGCATTAAAACTTCCTAGAACTGAAACATATCATCTATTATCTGCATTACAAAACAAAGGAATTGTTTCAGCTACATTCCAACATCCAATTCAATTTACTGCTTTACCATTAGACAAAGCAATTTGGATTTTAGTAAATTCTGAAAAAGAACGTGTTAAATCTTTAGAACAAATGGAACAAGGCTTATCTGAACTTTGGAATAACATTCCAGCATTTGATTCAATTCATGATGATGTAGAAGAGAAATTCCAAATGCTTCAAGGATCAAATCAAATTCATTCAAAGATCACAGAAATGACTGATAATTACAAAGATGAATTTTTAATTTTAGGTTCTGAAAAAGATTATCTGAAATTATATCATGGTGACTTCCTTGAATCCTTTGTAAAATCAAAACAAAAATTCAGATTATTAAGTGCATGTTCTGAAAAGACAACTTACATCTTTGATGATTTGGAAAGAAAGAATATCAAAAAATTAAACAAAGACATTGAAAATCATCTTTGCTTTATTCTCAAAGATAATAATGAAATGTTGTTCTTTACAAAAAACGCAAATTCCCCAGATGAGCCATTTGCAATGTGGACAAACTCTAATTCTTTGGTGTATGGCATGAAATTACTCTTTGAGTCTTTGTGGGCAAATTCAAAAAATATTCATTTGTAGTAATGTGTATTGTTTTTTATTGTAATTTCAAGTCAAGTCTCCTTCTTTATATAGAAAATTCTTCTTAGTTTTTTCAGAGATGGATTCTACTTATTCTAAAATAAAAACAGGAATACCTGGGTTAGATAGTATAATTTCAGGCGGTCTAAGATCTGGTCGGTCAATAAGTGTCTCCGGACCTCCTGGTAGTGGAAAAAGTACTTTTGGCTTACAATATCTTTATTCTGGTGCAAAAGACTTTGATGAACCTGGAGTTTTTCTTACAATGTCTCAAAACATTGATGATATCAAAAATGAATGCAAGTCACATGGTTGGGACTATGATGTTTTAATTGCTGAAGAAAAAATCTTAATGATTGATGCAAGACCATTTAAAATTCAAGATGAATTAATTGGAAAAGATGATTCACTTTATCGTGGAGAACAATTGCCATTTGAACATTTAACAAAATTATTACTAAGTGGAATTAAACGAATTGAAGCAAAACGCCTTGTAATTGATTCTTTGACCATTCTAACAATGCAATATTCTGATAAATTTTACATGAGACAAGGTCTACAAGGAATGATTCAGGCATTAGAGAATTTTGGAGTTACTAGTCTTATCCTTTCTGAGCATTCTGAAAATGATGAAATTCCAATAGAGTGGTTTGTTACTTCAGGAATCATTCAACTTCATCATACTAGAAAAGAAGATACTATGGAAAGAACTCTACAAGTGACAAAGATGCGTGGTGTCAAACACAGTGAACAAATTCATTTAATGGAAATTAATTCGGATGGTTTGCATTTGATGCATCCACGATTAACTCCTTGATTATTTCTTTTTTCTAATTTGTTGTGCAACCATTGGCAAAAATGCACCCACATCAGATACTATTCCTAAAGCCTGCCATGTTCCTCTATCCATAAGTTTGGTAACTGTTGGTTGATTGATATCGACAACAATTACTTTGACATTTGCAGGAAGCATGTTTCCTGTAGCAATTGAATGAAGCATTGTTGAAATCATAATTACCATACTTGCATCTTTGAGAACTTTTTTGTACTCTCTTTGTGCTTGAGCAACATCGGTAATAACATCTGGTAATGGACCGTCATCTCTAATTGAACCTGCTAAAACAAATGGGACTTTGTTTTTTACACATTCATACATTATTCCTTTGGTTAGTTTTTTTGCCTTCACCATTTTTGAAATAGAGCCAGCTTTGAAGACTGCATTGATTGTATCCATGTGATTTCTGTGTCCATGATACGCCAATGTAGCATCATGAACATTCATTCCTAATGATGTGCCTAATGTTGCATATTCAATATCGTGTACAGCAAGTGCATTTCCTGCAAGAACTCCATCTATGTATCCAGATCTTATTAATTCAGATACTGCATCTGATGCTCCTGTATGAACAATTGCAGGTCCGCCTACTATGACGATTTTTCCGCCATTCTTTTTGGTATTGTAAATGTCTTCAGCTACTTTTTTAGCAATATGTTGTGTTGGTCTTTCACTTGAACTAGAACTTCCCATAAACTCAAAGACATTGACTCCTTCTCTTGGACGTTCTGGTGGTGTGATTTTGATGCCATCTTCTCCAACAATAATTTGATCACCCTTTTTGACATCTCTTACTGGAACACAAAATGCCCTGTTGCCTTTTACAACAATACATTTGTCCATCATCATATTCTCTACTTGTATCCATTTTCCATTATGGAAAATTTGAGTATGATTGTTAGTTGTACTGTAAAAATTGTCTGGCATGACATAGTCTTTTGGTGATTTTACTAATTTTACTTTGTTTTGAACTTTGGAAACTGCTCCTTCTCTGTATATTGTCTCTAAAATTTCATCAAGATGTTTTTGATTTTTACCACTAACAAGTAATCTTGCATATGATTGATCTTTCTTTCTTTTACCAATGTTAATTTCTTGAACTTGAAATTCTCCCTTAAGGTCCATAATTTTATCAAAGATCTTAGTTAGAATCAAAGAATCAATCAAATGTCCACTTACTTCAATCTCTTGGGAAAATTTACTCATTTTACTAGTCTCCGTTTAATGATAACTAAAGCTTTACGTTTTGAAATTACATTCTACACTGGAAGGATTACTTTACCTTCAAATTTTGGAATACTATCAGCCTCAAATGCTTTTTCCAAGTTTTCTTTTTGCTGTTCTGTGACTCCTTGAACAATGGTTTTTGAAGCACCGTTTTTGTCAACAAGTGCCAAAATATACCCACTATTATCAGTCAAAACAAAGCCTGCAGATTCATCGACAAATGCATACAAGTTTTCTTCTCCAACGGGCTCCCATACATTTGATTTAGTATCAGTTAATGCTAATGCAGGCATTGCTTTTCCATCTGTTAGTTTGTTAAGATACTCTCTTGCTTCTGCGACTCTTTTTTGTCCTAGTTTTAATGCCTGAAAATATTGCATATCAACAATAATTTTGATTATTATAAAAACAATATCTCTTCAAAAGATTGTTATAGAATTATTGATTGTTAATGAATAATGCCTCTAACAAATAATGTGATTATCAAATTAAATGAAATTACAACTATGATTGAAGACAAATCCAAATTAACAGAATCTGAAGTAGAAGAAATTAAAACCATTTTTAGAAATCTTGTTAAAAGCGGTGAGAGATATGATGTTGATGAAATCGAATTTTGGTTTGAAAATGAAGGTAGTTGGAATACAAAAGAGCCTAGAATACGAATTGCCAACCTTTCACAATACATACAAGATAAATTTCAACAAACTTCTCATTTGAGAATAATCTCAGATGATGATTGTGGCAGTAGTTGTTCCCTCTAAATTTCTAATTGTTCTAAAAGCCTTCCAACGATTTTTGCATTCTCTTCTCTTTCTTTGAGTATTTCATCTATTCGGTTTTTATTTTGTTTTCCTTCTGAAATTATATTGAAATATTCTTCATCAAGATTATTGTTCTCTTGTAATCTTTTTACTATTTCAAATAGTATTCCAATGACTTGTTGCTGTGCTTCAATTAACTCATCTTTTTCTGATTCAGACATGTTTACCCTTCGATTATTTTTGTAAATAATTCTTTTAATTTTGGTTCAGTTATGTCATTTTTTGCTGTCTCAAAAAATGATTCTAATTGTTTTTTAGAATTACCTTTTTCTTGGTAAATTTTTGCTTGAAGTGCCATTTCTAGTCTATCTATTTGATGAACAAATTTTGATTCTTGGGATTTTTGCTCTTGATATTCTTTCCAGATGTTTGCGTACTCATTTTTTATTGGATTTGGAAGATTTTCTAAAATTTCTATAATTGCATTATTTTCTAATTGAATCTTTTCATGTTTTTCAATTTGGTTAGGAGTAAAATCTCCAATTTTTGATTCAGCTAAATCATGAAGCAAAATCATTTTCAAAATTTTTTCAGAATTATATCTCTCTAAATCTGAAATTACCATTCCCACTATTGCCATAGAAAATGTATGATCTGCCACTGATTCTACGTCTTTGATATCAAGTTTGTCTATCCATCCTTGTCTTGAAACGTTTTTCAAATTTGCAGCGATTTTGAAAAAATCAGTTAACATTTTCTTATAATCCAGAATTGCTTTCTACTAATGAATTTTGATTTTCGAACAACATAATAGTAATTTCAATTATGTATAGTCATGAAAATTTACACTAAAACTGGTGATGATGGAAATACTGGAGTTCAAGGTAATTATAGGATCTCAAAATCTCATCCTAGAATCATTGCTTATGGTACAATAGATGAAGCAAATGCTGCATTAGGTGTTGCGCTATCTTTTCCATTGGATGATGATGTTAAGAAAATTCTCACTGAAATTCAAAATGAATTATTTGTAGTTGGAGCAGATCTTTCAAACCCCAACCTAAATGATGTCAAAAATCGGGTTTCTTTAGAGATGATTGAAAAATTAGAATCACTCATTGATAAATTTGAATTAGAATTGGCTCCATTGACTAATTTCATATTGCCGGGAGGAAATTCTTCAGCATCACATCTGCATTATGTACGAACAATTGTTAGAAGAGCAGAAACTTTGGTTGTAAAATTGAGTGAAAAAGATGAAATTAACTCAAATTGTATTCGATATTTGAATCGCTTATCTGATTTGCTTTTTGTGATGGGCCGTCTAGTCAATAAAAGAAATGGTCAAGAAGATATCCTATGGAAGATCTAAAAAGACAAACTTTAATTCCTCAACTGATTGCCTTTTTCCGATAGCCAGGGGACGTAGGTGACCACGACCAGCGCGGCGAGCAGCAGAAACACATAGGGCACGACCCCTCTGACGACCTGATCGATCGCGGTCTGGGAGATGCCGCTGATGACGAACAGGTTGATCCCGATCGGCGGCGTGATCGAGGCGATTTCGATATTGAGTGCCAGCAGCACCCCGAAGTGAATCGGATCAATGCCGAGTTCGATGATGCTGGGCAGCAGGAGCGGCGCCACGACCGTAAGGATGGTAACGCCGTCGAGAAAGCAGCCCAACACCAGGAGCACCACATTGACGACCAGCAGGAACTCCCAGTGCGATAGGTTGGCGGCTTCCACGGCTGAGACGATCGCCGCGGGGATCCCCGCGAGCGTTGCCAGCATGCCGATGAACAGCGCCTGGGCGATGATGAACAGGATGATCCCCGTCATCTTGGCGCTGTTCGCGAAGATTCGCGGCAGGTTCTCGAACGTGATCCTGCGGTAGAAGACGGCGCCGATGAATAGTCCATAGAGGGCGGCGATCGCTGCTGCCTCAGTGGGCGTGAAGATGCCGCCATAGATGCCGCCAAGGACGATCCCCGGCATCAGCAGCGCGGGCGCGGCGCGGCGCAGGGTGTCGACAACCTCGCGGAGCTGCAGGCGGCTGGCGTCGGCCCAGCCGTTCAGGCGCACGATCACATAGGTCAGGATGGCGATCAGCGCCGTGATGAAGATCCCCGGCAGAAGCCCGGCCAGGAACAGTTTGCTGACCGACTGCTGCGCCAAGGCACCATAGATGATGAAGACGATGCTCGGCGGAATCATGATGCCGAGGGTGCCGCCGGCGGCCATCAGCCCGGCGGAGAAGGAGGCCGGATAACCGAGCCGGTTGAGCTGTGGAATGATCACCCGGCCGAGCGCCGCGGCCGAGGCGGCGGAGGATCCGGTCATGGCGCCGAACAGCGCCGAGGCGATGGCCGCTCCGACCGCCGTGCCGCCGGTGATCGGCCGCGTCAGGGCGCGGACGAAGTCGACCAGCGGCGTCGCCATCCGCGCCTCCACCATGACATTGCCGGCCAGGATGAAGAAGGGGATCGCCAGCAGCACGAAGCTGTCCAGATTGGCGAACTGGGACTGCGCCATCTGGGTGAGCGACGTCACGTCGAAAAGCAAGACCGTCGCCAGCCCGACGAGGCCGAGCGCAAAGGCGACCGGCACGCCGAGGGCAAGCAGCAATAACAGCGAGCAGATGATGAAGAGCGCCATGGTGTCAGGGCTCTCCGCCGAGCGTCATGGCCGGGTCCGGCGGGCTGCGCCGCGGTCCCTGGCCCGACGCCTGCTGCACCAGATTGATCGCAAGGCGCAAGCTCATGAGGGCAAAACCCAAGGGCACGATTGATTGAAAGATCCAGATCGGCACCGGCAGGTTACTGTCGGTCGGACTGAGCCCCAGGAAGCGGCTGTCCTCCACCAGACGGTATCCGGCATAGACCAGCACCAGCGTGAACAGCAGACAGAGCGCCGTGTCGAACATTTCGACATAGTGCGCCCAGCGGGGCGGCAGAAGCTGCAGCAGGAACTCGACCCTGATGTGCGAGCCGTCCCGTACTGCTGCGGCAGCGCCCAGATAGGCGGTCCAGATCAGCAAGTAGCGCGACAGCTCTTCCGACCAGAGCAGCGAGAAGCCGAGAAAGCCTCGCCCGAGGATCTCCAGGCTGACGATCACGAGGCCGGCCAGAAGAATGAGGCCGCC
>JANQNM010000045.1 GCA_028279625.1 Candidatus Nitrosopumilus sp.
GATCATTTCAAAGAAAGGGGTTTTTGTAAACTCTACAAAAATTGCTTAATTTTACAATAGCAAAATAATTTTCAACCCTGTATCGCCTTATATTACACAAATATTCAGACCTAACAGAGAAAGATGGCTGCAGAAGCACATTTTATTGAAACAATCATCGGAGTAGGAATACTTCTTTTTGCAGCTAAACTTATGGCAGAACTTTTCTTGAGATTAAAACTTCCAATTGTTTTAGGTGAATTATTAGCAGGAATGATTGTTGGACCATTTGCGTTAGGACAATTTTTCATCCTTGACGGAAAACAACTCCTGCACATTAATGATGAAATCAAAATTCTAGGAGAGATGGGAGCAATTGTAATTTTGTTTATGGCAGGATTAGAGATGACGCCAAAAGAATTCCTAAGAGGAGGAAAGGCATCATTTACTGTTGGAACGTTAGGAGTTGTAGTCCCGTTCTTTGCAGGTCTTGTAGTATTCCAGTGGTTTGGATTTGAAGCACTAGAATCAATGTTGATTGCAACAGCGCTTACAGCTACAAGTATTGCAATTTCGATTCAAGTCCTTAGTGAGTTTGGTAAACTAAAAGCGCCTGAAGCAAGATTAATCATCGGAGCAGCAGTTGTTGATGACATTCTTGCAATTGCAGTCTTGTCAGTTGTAATATCAATAACAGGTTCAGATGCAGGAATTGAGAGCATAAACATAACAGATGTAACAATTACAATTTTGCAAGTATTAGGATTCTTTGCAATAATGTTAGTTGTTGCAGTAGTAGTGATTCCAAAAATCATTACGCCAAGGCTATGGAAGGCAAAGGGTAGTGTAGAAGGTATTGCGACTGCATCATTCTTTGGTGCCGCAGCACTGGCAGGCTCAATTGGGCTATCACCGATTGTAGGAGCGTTTGCAGTAGGTATGGCATTGTCAACTACCAAAGTATTCGAGAAAGTAGAAAATTACATTGGAAAGATAGGCTTGATTTTTGCACCGTTATTCTTTGCAATAATTGGGGCACAAGTAGACCTTCGTGCAGTTGATTTGAATATATTGATGGTTAGTGGAGTAATCATTGCAGTAGCTATTGCTACAAAGCTATTAGGTTGTGGATTACCTGCAATGTTATTCTTGAAAAATAAAGCTCAGGGAATGAGAGTAGGAATCGGAATGATATCAAGAGGAGAAGTAGGTTTGATTGTTGCAGGAGTGGGAGTTACAGCTGGAGTTTTGACATCAGAAGTATACTCTACAATTGTAATCATGGTAGCTGTAACTACAATCATTACACCAATCTGGTTGAAGATGGAGTATAGAAAAGAGCAAAAAGAAGGCGGAGATCAAACTCCAGAAGAAAAGATTGAACAAAAACCAGAATAGATCACCTAGCGTTTTAGATAATTTAGAATAATATCATCAAAAAATATATTCTCAATGAAAAAAGATGATGAATATGGATCATAATGAATTAGCAAAACAAGTTCTCAACCTGTACCCTGAAATAAAATTTGCAGGAGTTGTAAATGTTAAAGGAGAAATTGTTGCAGGGGGACACAAAGAAAATGTTGAACAGATACTAGAAGGGGACGATGTTAAAATGTCAATTCATTACTCAATACAGAAAAGAGAATTGTATACTAATTTGGAGCATCGAATAGGTAAAGAAAGATCAGATATAACAGAATTTGAAAAAGCAGCCATCATTAGAGTCCCAATAAACAATAATGAATTATTCTTGGTCAGAACAGACAAAGGGATAGATTATCTAAAAATTGTAGATTTTATTAATTCAAAATTAAATCCTCAAAAATACATTCGTGATGAAATCAAGGTAATTCAAGATGAAATTGAAAAATTAAAAAATCTAAAAGAACTCGCTGAGAAAAAATCAAGAAAAACCAAGAGCAAAAAGAGAAAACCAGCTAGAAAGACAGCTGCTAAGAAAAAGACTGTGAAAAGAAAGACAACAAAGAGAAAACCAGCTAGAAAGACAAAATCAAAAAGAAAGACAGTTAAGCGTAGATAGGCTCATAATTTGCTAAATTATTTAACGAATTTATGTCCAATTCAAGATGATTACGCATGAGTGAGTTAGACTATCAATTTACCAAAGCATGTAATGAAATCAAACAAAATCTCCTTACGATTAGTGAGCCTAGTAGAAAACAGGTAAAAGAGGAAATCAAAAAGATTTGTGCCAAATACTCACTTGAGAGAATTCCTAGAAATCATGAGATTTTGTCAATGGCAAAAGAATCAGAATTTGAAAAATTAAGAAAAGTATTACTCAAAAAACCAGCTAAAACTGCATCAGGAGTTGCAGTAGTTGCATTAATGCCAAAACCATATGCATGTCCACATGGAAGATGCACATATTGTCCTGGAGGAATTGAATTTAATTCTCCAAACAGTTACACAGGAAATGAACCATCCACACTAAATGCAATCGAAAATGAATATGATCCTAAATTACAAATCACAACAAAGATTGATAAGTTAATTGCATTTGGACATGACCCATCAAAAATGGAGATAGTAATTGTAGGAGGCACGTTCTTGTTTATGCCAAAAGATTACCAAGAAAATTTTATCAAATCATGTTATGATGCACTTAATGGTACAGATTCAAAAGATTTGCAAGAAGCAAAATCAAACAACGAACATGCAGAAATTAGAAATGTAGGATTTACTATAGAAACAAAACCAGATTATTGTAAGAAAGAACATATAGATATGATGTTAAATTACGGAATTACAAGAATTGAGATTGGAGTTCAATCATTACAAGAAAGAGTTTATCAAATTGTAAACAGAGGACACAATTACAATGATGTGGTAGAATCATTTCAGATTTCAAAAGATGCAGGTTACAAAATTGTTGCACATATGATGCCAGGATTACCTACAATGACTCCAGAACAAGACATTGCAGATTTTAAGAAATTATTTTCAGATTCGGATTTACGTCCAGATATGTTAAAGATTTACCCATCATTGGTAATTGAGAACACGGCAATGTTTGATGATTTCAAACAAGGAAAGTTCACTCCATATTCAGATGAGGATATGATCAAGGTTCTAACAGAAGTAATGAAGAACGTTCCAAAATGGGTCAGAATTATGCGTGTTCAAAGAGAAATATCACCAAATGAAATCATAGCAGGTCCAAAATCAGGCAATCTAAGGCAGATTGTTCTTCAAAACCTTACAAAACAGGGACTAGTCTGCAAAGATATCAGAAGCAGAGAGGCAGGACTTTCTAGAAAAAGGTCTGAAGAAAAAGACATCAAACTCAACAGAATTGATTATGATTCTTCTGGAGGAAAAGAGATTTTCTTATCATATGAAGACAAGGATGAATCAATTTATGGATTTTTGAGATTAAGAAAACCCAGTCCTCAAGCACATAGAGATGAAGTAGGACAAGACTCTTGCATAGTAAGAGAACTACATGTGTATGGAAAATCATTGAAGATTGGAAAAAAAGAAGAAAATGAGATTCAGCATTCAGGTCTTGGAAAGAATTTGATGAGAGAAGCTGAAAAGATTTCAAAAGAAGAGTTTGATGCAAAGAAATTACTTGTCATTAGTGCAGTTGGTACAAGAGAGTATTATCAAAAGTTAGGGTATTCGTTATATGGGCCATACATGTCCAAAGAGTTGAATTAAGATGTCAGAGCAAGAAATTATTGGTAAAGGAACTTGGATTGACAAGTTAGCTTCAGAATTACTGGAACGTGAAAAAGCATTAGGAAGAAATCTGGATCTTTTAAGAGTAGAAAGTGGTCTCGGAGCATCAGGAATTCCACACATTGGAAGTCTAGGAGATGCAGTTAGAGCATATGGTGTTAAATTAGCATTAGAAAATTTAGGATACAAATCAGAACTAATTGCATATTCAGATGATCTTGATGGATTACGAAAGATTCCTGAAGGTATGAAAGATTTTGGATTAGAAGAACATCTTGCAAAACCAGTTTCGTTAATTCCTGATCCTTATGGAGTTCATGACTCGTATGGCATGCACATGAGCAGCATCCTCTTGGAAGGATTAGATAAACTTGGAATAAAGTATGAATTCAGAAGAGCCAGAGACACTTACAAACAAGGCCTACTCAAGGACCAAATTCACACAATTCTAACAAACAGCACAAAGATTGGAGAAAAAATTGCAGAGTTGGTAGGACAAGAGAAATATCAAAAGTATTTACCATATTTTCCAGTATGTGCCGGCTGTAATCGTCTCTACACTGCTGAAGCAACAGAGTACATTGTAGATGAAAAGAAGGTAAAGTACACATGTCGTGATGTAGTAATTGGTGGAAAAACAATCAAAGGATGCTGCCATGAAGGAGAGGCTGACATTACAAAAGATTTGGGCAAACTAGCCTGGAAAGTAGAATTTGCAGCAAGATGGGCAGCATTTGATATCAGATTTGAAGCATATGGCAAAGACATCATGGATTCAGTCAAGGTAAATGACTGGGTTGCAGATGAAATTCTAGGATTTCCACATCCGCACCATGTAAAATATGAAATGTTTCTTGACAAGGGAGGAAAGAAAATTTCAAAATCACTAGGTAATGTTCTAACAGCACAAAGATGGATGGAGTTTGGTAGTCCAAAATCTATTTTGTTATTACTCTACAAAAGAATCACAGGTGCAAGAGAACTAGGAGTAGAAGACATTCCATCATTGATGAATGAGTATAACGAGCTTGAAGACATTTACTTTGGAAGAATCAAAGTAGACAATCAAGCAAAACTAACAAAATCAAAAGGACTCTATGAGTATGTAAATCTCTTAGAGCCACCAAAACAAGCAGACATTCATGTTAACTATAGACTGTTAATTGAATTAACAAAAATCTTCAAAGAGAATAGAGGAGAAAGAGTAATGAAGAAATTATTAGATTATGGTGTAATTAAAAATCCTGAACCAAAAGTTGAAAAACTAATTGAGCTTGCAGGAAACTTTTCAGATGAATTTGATGAACAAGAAAAAATTCAAGTAGATATTGACGATACAACAAAAAAAGCATTGAAAATTTTAGTTGATGCCTTGGGAGCATATGAAGAACCTGAAGACATTCAGAATACAATTTATCAAATTGCAAAGACAAATGATGTACAACCAAAAGACTTTTTCAAAATATTGTATCAAATAATTCTTGGTACATCAAGAGGGCCAAAAATTGGACCATTTATTTCAGATATTGGCAGAAAACAAGTTGCAAAGACAATTTCAGAGTATGTTTAGTTATGGTTCACGCCGAACACAATAGATCAAAAAATAGTGGAGGGTTTGCTCTCATAATTTTTGGAGCCCTATTGTTATTTCTTGCACCACAAGAGCCTGTAATTGATGCAGGTCTTAACGTAGTTGCATGGATTGGCGGTCTTCTCATTGGCGGAATCGGATTTTATCTAAAATTCGTTAGAGGACGGGTAAAACGAGCCTAAAGAAAGGTTCATCTTTTGGAGAAAGGCGGAAAGAGACATGGGATTTTTTGGAAAGAAAAAAGAAGAAGAGACAGTTTCAGAGAAAAGCGAAGAGTATGTTCTCAAAGAAGAGTTAGAGAGAGAAGTAGAAAGTCTTCAAAATAATTTTAGAGTAAAACAAGAAGAGCTAAATGAAGTCACACAAAAAATTCAGACTGTAAAAGAAGAATACGATACTACGGTTAGTAATTTGATGTTAGTCAAAAAAGAACTCAATCAAAAAAAGATGGAATTAGATGTAATTCAACGTGAATACAAAGAAACTAGAGAGAGACTCAAAAACTCTGAGAAGGTAAAAGATGCAAAATCACAAGATCAATTTAATAAAACTGAAGAAGATCTCATAAAAATAAAAGAAGAACTGGATGAATTCACTAAAAAACACGATGAGATGAAATCACAAGTAGAACAAGAACAATCCTCACTTGCAGCAACTAGAAAACAGCAAGTTGAGGTTGAAAAAGAACTGGATGAAGCAAACTCCAGACTATACAATGCCAAAGAAGAACTTGACAAAAAAGATCATTTTCAGGATACAAGTGTTCTAACACCTACAGAAAAAGAATTCATTCAAGGCAGTAATAACAATCAAAAGAGTGATTCAGGAGTAATAGAAGCTGCAAGTGCAGTTGTTGGTTCATTAAAATCTAAACTCAATTCAGCACAAAAAGAATTGGAAGCTGTTCAGTTACTATTAGAAAAAGAAAGAGAAGAACACGAAAAAACAAAACAAGAATTAGAGAAACTTAAAAAGAAATCATAAACTCTCAAAATGTTTTTTCCATTTTGATTTAATTTCATCTTCAGTTGCTCCCAAATCATAAAGTGGGGATGTTACTTCTGAAACTGAAGATACACGTACTAGAACAATTGAATTAATCGGACTTTTTACCCCTCTACTTCTATAGTGATTAAGAATCTCATCAAATTGAGATTTATCTTCAATAATTTGAGCCTCGCCTTGGAACAAGTAGCCTTTACGAAGGAGCGGATCAATGACATTGATTTCGATGTTAGGATTGCTCTGAAGATTTTTCATTGTGTCAGGTGAGCGAATATCTGCAAAAGCCAATGTTTCATCAGTCCATTTTATGATAGTGCCCTTTGGAGAGATGTTTGGTTTTCCATCTGAAGTTACAGTTGCAACATAACCAAGTTTTTGAAGATCCAAAAATGCATTGATCTCTTCGGAAATTAAATACATGTTACTACAAATGAATACATTGTAATTAGATTTTTAGTATTATCGCATGGCTTCAGCAGCAAATTGAGAGAAGAAAAAGAATCCAATTCCACCACCAATAATTGCTACCCAAATTGCAATTGTCTTGATTTTAGACATTATTAGAGAAATTGCCCTAACTCATTATGAATCTAATCCAATTTTTTCAGTCAATTATAATTAGAATGGCAGCATATTGGCATCATGGCAAGTATCAAGGATGTAGGGAAATTCTTTGTGTTTATTGTAGGAGGACTAGTTGCCATTATTGTTGGATCGTTTATGATCCGAGGAACCATGCACATGTGGGACAAACCAGATAAAGAAAATGATGAAAAAAATAAGGACTAGTGCATGTAAATTAATTTGAGTTGCTCCAAGATTCTTCAATTAGAAAATCACTTGATCAATACATCAAAAGAAGAATTGCAGAAATTCCATCAGAAATAAAACAAACATTTCCAAACATAAAACAAATTTGGAAATGTGACAATGAATTAGATTTTGTTTATGGGTATTATGTTGGAAAAATTGAAGAAGGTTCTTTGCATTATTTACAAAAAGCAACACGTGCATCAGCTGGAAGTTATGTAGATACTTTTGAAATTAGAGGAGTCATTGAAGAACACAAAAAAGAATTACAAGATGCAATAAAATCTGCAATTAATTAGTGAAGTAAAAATACTACATCAAAGATACACAATCATGGTTGGTCCACAAGATGGAGGTTTTGGTTTTGATCAATCAAAAAAATATACAAACATAGAAAATCTTGATGAGATTTGTGTACAGTGTCAAGCAGGTCAACACAAAAAATGTTTGAAGAAGGCAAAACAACAAGAAGTTTGTGAATGTGAGCACTGCATGATTTATGGTTAAATAAAAACATGGATCAGATCTCTTTAATACCATAATATTTTATGATCCGATCGTGTCAAACACTTACACATTCCAATGCAAGTTTTGCGGGCAAGACTTTGGTACTGACGTAGTAGAGTTAGCATTGCATATTGGTAAAGTTCATGACAAACCAAGAAATGCTGAAGTTCAAGACATATCAGAAAACGCTTAATGATTTGATATTACATTATACAATTAGATGAAATGCAACAACAAAAAGATTGGTTGTTACCATGACAATGCAATCCACGACGAAGGCAAAGGTAAATGTCTAGTTAGAGGATGTAAATGTGAGAAATTTGAAGGCTAAAGCCCTGATAGTTTGTTTTCTAGTTCCTGAATTTCATTATGATGAGAATCCGCTACCTGTTTTGCAAATTCCTTATGTGAATTAATGATCGATTCTAATGCATTTTTGTATTCAGGATGACCTTTTTTGAGGACATCACAGTTTTCAAGTTCTGTGATATGTCCAGTTATAGTTGCAATTGCACCTTTTTGATTAAACTTTACAATTCCACCAAATGCTTCAATCAACATGTAAGCTGATTCTGCTTTGCTTTTGTAAATGACTCTGCCTGTTTCAGTATTGAATAGTTGTGTAATTCCGCCAGGTTTTTTGTTTACAGTAACTGTCATGCAATGACAAAAAACAATTAGGTATTAATTATTTTAGAAAAAAGTTCTAAGCTGCAGGTGGAGATGAATTGCCAGCTTGTGCAGCTAAGAATTTGTCTACTTCGTTAATTCCTAGTTTGTCTCTTCCAAGAAGATCAAACTTTTGTAGTATAGTTTCAAACTTTGATTCTTCTTGAACTTGTTCGTTGACAAACCATTCTAAAAATGCGTATGTGCAATGATCTTTTTCTTTGTGTGAGAGTTCAACCATTTTATGAATTGCTTTTGTAACAGCTTGTTCATTTTTTAGAGCAGTTTTTACAATTCCTTCCAAAGATTTGAAAGAACTTGCTGGTGCTTTAACTGCAGGAATTGTTGCAGTAGCTCCAATGTCATTTAGGTAATGAATTATTTTTAGCATGTGAGTTTTTTCCTCATCAGACTGTGCATAGAAATAATCAGCACCTCCCTGGTATCCTGTGACTTCACACCATGAAGCCATTGCCAAGTAACTGTTAGAGGCAGCAGCCTCTAAAGCGATTTGATCATTGAGAGCTTTTTTCATTTTTGGAGAAATTCGCATGATTTTCAAAAGTATTGGACTATTTTCTGTTAAAAAAACTTGCTAAGGCTAAGCTTATGG
>JANQNM010000092.1 GCA_028279625.1 Candidatus Nitrosopumilus sp.
CCTACAACTTTTTCATCCTCGATAACTGGAAGTTTTCTAATTCCTCTATCATGCATTAAATCTGCTGCAGTTCTAACAGATTCATCTGAATTAATTGAGAATAGAGGAGATGACATTATTTGCTTTACAGGATCTGTAATTTGATACGCATGTGCTGCAACTTTAACTGAAAAATCTCGATCAGTGACAATTCCTACTGGTGTGTTGTTCTCCATTACGATAACTGCTCCTACTTTTGCATCTTCCATCATTTTTGCTGCTTCATTAATAGTGAGAGATGCATCTACAGAGATTACTGATTTTGTCATAACTTTAGCAATAGTCATGGTTTTAGCGTCACTCATTTCACTTTGGTTACAACACTTCCATATTTGACCGTCTTCCAAAATATCAAAGCTGAAAATCATCTTAGATAATTTCAATCCCATTTAAATTGAAATCATCGCATTTTTTCCTATGGCAATTAAGATCAGTTCTATTTTAGTTCCATTAGATGGTTCTTCGAATTCATTTCGTGGTCTTGATGCTGCTATTCATATGGCACGTGAATCTCATGCAACCATTACAGGTTTGTATGTGATGGGAATCACAAAACCCCGACCAAATAACCCTATCACTCCATTAGAAAAAATTCTTTTAAAAAACGCACAAAAAATTATGAAAAAAGCCAAATTAAAATCTGCAAAAAAAGGAGTCTTGTTTCATGATAGAGTCACTTATGGCGATGAAGGAAAAAGAATTGTAGAAGTTGCTGACACAAAAAACTTTGATCTGATTGTAATTGGTTCTAGGGGTATGGGCGCTGCCAAAGAAATCTTCTTGGGAAGCACATCAAATTATGTACTCCACAAGTCAAAGAAATCTGTATTGATTGTAAAGTAATTTCTTAGTAACGAGATTTGTTTACTGTTGCAACTTTCTTTTGAGATCTAGGCTCTTTTGTCTTTGCTTTTGCTTTACTTACTTTGCCTTCTTTTTTGATACTTTTTCCACTTCGTCTAGCAGCTTTTGATGCGCTTGCTCTCATTTTTTGTTCATTTTTTTGTTGTTCTTTTTCTTCTTCAGAAATTTTTCTTCTTACCATATACAATAATTCATTTTGTTCTAGATAAATTAGATCCTAAATTCAGAAATTGAATATTTGAAATTATTTCTCTATAATTCCGGTATCTTGCAAAACCCATTCTAATGCTTTGAAGTAGCCTTGCTTGAAATTTTTTTCATCTATTTCCCAATCTGAATTTGCTCTTAGTTCAGCTAGTAACTGATTTGCTTTGTGCGTGATTGTTGCTTCATCTAACATATGTAGAAATTATTTTAAATTAACTTAAAATTATTTTCATAATTCTCATAATGGTTTAAATTTCATTGTATGCAAATTTACCTATATGTCTTCTATTATTCCAAAGAAATTGGAGGTTTTGCTGCAATGGATGCAGAAGAGGGGATGATTAGTCTTCTATAGCAATATGGAAAACAAACCACTCAGAGACAAACCCGCAGAATTCAAGCAGTGGGGGTCAGGTATGGAAGAGGCACAGCAGCAGATGAAGAATGCCTGCGAGCTACCAATTTCAGAATCAGGAGCCCTCATGGCAGATGCTCATATAGGATACGGCTTACCGATTGGAGGAGTCTTAGCAACCCGTAACTCAGTTATTCCCTATGCCGTAGGTGTTGATATAGCGTGCAGAGTAAAACTTTCAGTCTTAGACCTTCCACCCGAAATGCTTGAAAACGAACAAGGAAAGGAACAACTCACCAAAGCAATAGAGGCAGAAACAAAGTTTGGAGTAGGAGCAAAATTCAAAGTTCGACGAGAACATTCTGTCATAGATGAAGACTGGGATGTGTCTCCTATCACAAAAAAATTGAAAGGTAAAGCTCACTCACAGTTAGGGACATCAGGATCAGGTAATCATTTCGTAGAATTTGGACCCATCACAATTAAAGAAAAAAATCTTGGGATAGAGCCAGGTAAATACTTGGCACTCATGTCACACTCGGGAAGTAGAGGTGTCGGCGCAGCAGTTGCAGACCACTATTCAAAACTTGCAATGAAAATGCATCTTGAGCTTCCGGATCGCTTGAAGCACTTATCATGGCTAGATCTTGATACAGAAGAAGGAAAAGAATACTGGAATGCAATGGAACTCATGGGAAAATATGCTGCAGCAAATCATGCTTGTATCCATAAACATGTAACAAATCACTTGGGAACTGGTGTCTTACTTGATATAGAAAACCATCACAATTTTGCATGGAAAGAAACACATCATGGTGATGACCTCATCGTTCACAGAAAAGGCGCAACTCCTGCCGGAAAAAATGTTTTAGGAATCATTCCAGGATCAATGGCATCTCCTGCTTATGTTGTCAAAGGAAAGGGAAAGCCTGAATCACTTAACTCTGCTGCTCACGGTGCTGGGAGAGTCATGTCGAGGAAACGGGCGCATAGAGAACTAAACTGGGAAGATGCAAACAAGATCCTAGAAAGCAAAGGAGTTACCCTTCTATCAGCAGGCTTAGATGAAGTACCAACAGTCTACAAAAACATCGACAAAGTCATGGAAGAACAGAAAGACTTGGTAGACATCCAAGCACGATTTGATCCAAAACTGGTGAAAATGGCACCTTCGGGCGAACGACCAGAAGATTGATTCTGAGCAATTTTTGTAATAAATGGTGAACTGGGTAAGAACGCATATAGCGGCAAAATTGGTGCCTATAGGTGTGATTGAAGGTTGAGCGATGATTCAGAACTAGAACGACTAAAGGCAAAACGACTTGCAGAAATGCAAAAAAATATTTCATCAAAAGTAGAGACAAAACAATCTGAAACCCCTTCTGAAGAAAAGCCATCTGAGACTCCAAGAGAAATTTTAGTAAAAGTTTTAGGATTTAGGGGATTAGAAGTATTAGAAAACGCAGAATCACAATTTCCAAACGAAACCAAAATTATTGTAGAAAAGTTATCTGAATTAATCAAAACCGGCGAGATTGCAGAAACAATTGATGGTGGAAAACTATTAACATTGTTTAGATCAGTTGGACTCAACATACGAATGCAAACAACAATCAATGTAGAACAAGATGGAAAATTTGTTTCTCTTAGCGATAAACTTCGCACTCAAACAACTGGTGATGAACAATGATCATCGAAATTGGAACAAAAAATTATGTTGATGATCGTTTGAAAATTAAAATGGCAATGTCTCATTTGGAGAGTCTTCTTAGTGCCTATAATGGATATGCTCTTACTGATCCTGTAGAAAAATTTGGTTGGACTTTTTTTAAAATGAACATCAAACTCAACTTACAGAGTGGTATTGAAGAAAAATTTTCAGATATGCTTAACAAATATCGCTGGAGTGATCCGTCACAAAAATTTGTAAACTTCATGACAGATTATTTTAATTCTAAAGGTTGTAATGTTAAGATATCTGCAGTTGACTAGACTCTTCTTCCTCTTTTTCCACCCTTCTTTCTAGTGGTGTCATGAGGAATAGGTGTAACATCGTCAATTCTTCCAATTTTAAATCCACCTCTTGCTAATGCTCTAATTGCAGCTTGTGCTCCTGGACCTGGAACTCTAGAACCAACTCCTCCTACTGCACGAACTCTGATATGAAATCCTGTGAATCCTTTTGTTCTTGCAGATTCTACAACTTGATTTGCAGCTTTCATAGCAGCAAATGGTGATGATTCGTATCTGTCAGCATTAACATGAATTCCGCCAGAACTGATGGCGACAGTTTCACCACCAGTAAGGTCAGTCATGTGGATAATTGTGTTATTGTAACTACTGAAAATGTGTGCGATGCCCCATTTTTCTGGGCCTTCTTTTTTTGCCTCTGGTTGAGCTTTTTCTTCTTGAGCCTCGGCTTTTACTTCCTCGACTGGTGCTTCAGTCTCCTCGACTGGTGCTTCCTCAACTTTGGCTTCAGTTTCTGACAATGTCTACTCACACCTTAAAGGGTTTAAAAAACATTGATTTTTTCCTATGCCTTAATCTGGTCACTTGGAGAAAAATCAATGATTATTCAAATAGTATGCTAATCTGGATTCTCATATGGCTTCAATTCTCCTCTTGGCAATTGGAGTCGCAATTGCTGTTGCCCTCTTTGGTTCTATGGCTCTTCAATCATTAACACCGATCAAAGAAGTTGTTTTATCCCCATTAGAAAAAAAATGTCAACAGATTGCAAATGAAGGATACAAAATTCAAGCACTTTACCCAAATTCTATTCCAGATGAACTTCCAGAACAAGACATGAAAAGAATGTTGTACTTGGATAACATTTGGATGAACGAGTGTGTTTCTACTTTACCTCATGAAACTATACTAAAAATTGCAAATAATGTCGAAAGAGACTTTGCTTCTAGAGAATAATTATCTAAAATGATCCCAACCTAAATCTTTCAATTTGGTTAATTTTTTTTCATTTGAGACAAAAACCCCTTTTCCTAAAGTGACATGACCAATTTCAATTATTGGAATATTAAGTAATTTTGCAGATTTTTCAATTGTTTTTTTATTTTTAGGTGGAGCAGTAAATACGAATTCATACTCTTCTCCTCCATGAAAAACTAATTTCTCTAAATCTAATTTGTGAGATTCTACAAATTCCTTCAAATCTTTTCTTATCGGAATTTTGTCAATTACGAATTTTTTGTTACTTTGTTTTGCCATTTCATTTAATGATGTTGATAATCCATCACTAGAATCCATTGATGATGAAAAATATTTTTTATTTTTTAATCCAAAACTGAGTTTTGGCTTTGGTTTAAGAATAGATTTGATGCAACTGTCAGCAATTTTTCCCTTTGTCTTCATTTTTCCTAAGATTAGTTTCAAGCCTATTGGAGTATAACCAAAAGGTCCTGTTACAAAAATCAAATCTCTATTTTTAGCACCTTTTCGTCTTACAAAATCGTCTGAAAATCCAAAAAGACAGACGTTAAAGACAATTTCATTTCCTCCGTTGGTATCTCCACCCAAAATTGTAATTCCAAATTCATTGCATGCTTTTTTGAATCCTGTTGCTATTTGCTCAATTTTTAGGCGTGAAATCGTCTTTGGCAAATTCATAGAAATCGTACCAAATTCTGGTTTGATTCCTTTTGCAGCAAAATCACTAACACATGAAACAATACTCTTTCTTGCTGCTTCTTCTAATTTCATTTTAGGTGGAA
The DNA here is from genome assembly GCA_028279625.1 of Candidatus Nitrosopumilus sp. Lineage (GTDB taxonomy): Archaea > Thermoproteota > Nitrososphaeria > Nitrososphaerales > Nitrosopumilaceae > Nitrosopumilus. The sequence goes on from JANQNM010000092.1 coordinate 5,197, forward strand.
TGTCTGTACTTTCTACAAGAGTATCTGTTTTTACAAAAATTTTTGATTTTCCTAAATTGACAACTTCTACATCTTCTGAGACAAACTTTCTCTTTCCTATTTTCTTCTGAATGATACTGATTATAGAAGATTCATCTAACATTATCATAACTCTGTTTTACTAATTGTAATGTGTCATAAACAATTTTCTTACACTTTTCTTTGTCATTTGATTCAGCTGAAATTCTTATGATGTCTTCTGTGTTTGATTTTCTTATCAAAACCCAACTATCTTCATCTAAAATTCCTTTGATACCATCTAATGTATTGATTTCAGAAAATTCTTTTGAAATTTGTGATTCTACTTCTTGAATTACTTTATCGTGAAAACTAGAATCTACCTGCATCTTTTCTCTTAGTTGTTCATAGCTTTCCATATATTCTAAAACTTCATTAAAATTGGAATTCGTTAACATTGAAGAGATTAAACCACTAGTAAGAATTCCTTCTCTGCAATAATTGAATTCGGGGAGAATAAATCCTCCACTACTTCCTTCTCCACCAGCTTGTGCATTATTTTCTAACATGAGTCCAATTACATTTGCTTCGCCGACCTTAGATCTCTTAACAGTTCCACCTTTTTCTTTGATAAATTTTTCAATTGATATACTTGTATCAATACTTAGAACAAAATTTCTATATCCCAATTCAAGGGATTTTGCAACTCCTAATCCAAGTGTAACATCTGGAGTTTGTTTTTTGCCTTTTCTAACAACAACTAATCTGTCTCCATCTAAATCAAAGGCAAATCCGATCTCTTTTTTTTCTGATGCTAAAATCAAATCCTGTAATTCATCTGATGTGGGATCTGGACCTCTAGAACATGATGCAAGATCCTCATTTAATACCTGGATATTGCATCCGATCTGTTTTAGCAACTCTGGAGCAAATCCTTTAGCAGCTCCACCTCCAATGTCTACGACTATTTCAGGTTGGTTCTCAATGTTTCCTATGATCTTTTTAGCATCATCGATATATGATGATGAAATTTGTTCCTCTCTTCCAATTTTTGATTTTTCAATTTGTTGATGTTCAATTATTTGTGGTAATTCTTTTTCATTAATTCCTCTTCCTTCAATAATGAATTTCATTCCATTCCATTCAATTGGATTGTGAGATGAAGAAATTACTAATCCTGCACCATATTTTCTTGCTTCTCTAAAAACTACTGGTGTTGGAACTGTTCCTAAATTAAACACATCAATTCCATTTTTCATTAATACTGCACTTGCAGTATCTTTAATCATAGGACCTGACGGTCTTGTATCTTTTCCAATAACACATTTTTTTGATTTAATTAATGATGAAAAATTGTTACAAAATTCTAAAACATCATCTAAATGAAGATCTTCTCCAAATATGCCTCTAATTCCAGAAATTGTTTTCTTCAATTAATCCAACTCGGAAAGGCTTTTTATTAACTCTGATGGATTTACCCAATCGTGCCTTGGTAGCTCAGCCTGGTAGAGCGAACGCCTCGTAAGCGTTAGGTCGCGGG